>NZ_CAXTGZ010000009.1:0-28309 GCF_964243625.1 uncultured Caballeronia sp. | reverse complement strand
GCCCGTGTTGGTCAGCGAATCTTCATCGATGATGCTGATCGTGCTCGCCACGCGATTGCTCACGGCAATGTGCTTGCCGTCATCCAGATTGCGGAAGTTGTGCGCGCCCTTGCCCGTCTGAATGCGTTTGATGACTTGCTGCTTGTGCCAGTCGACCACGGCGACATCGTCTTCGCCAGTCATGCCCACGAGCAATTCCTTGTCGCCGGGCGTCATCCACAATCCTGCCGGCGTGTTGCCCACGGGCATTTTCCACTTCACCGTTTGCGTCGGGAGGTCGATGGCGGCGAGTTCACCGGAATCCTGCAAGGTGACAAAAACCGTTCGCGCATCCGATGAAAACGTCATGTGGCTAGGCGTCTTCGCGAGCGGCACACGCTTGGCGAGCGTCAGGTCGTGGCCGTCGTATTTGTAGATATCGATCCGGTCCAGGCGCAAGCCCGCCGTAACGAACCATTTATGGTCAGGAGAAAAACCGAGCTGGTACGGGTCCTCGATCCCCTCGAGGCGCCGTTGCACCTTGCCGTCATGCGGGTCCAGAAAGATCAGATCATTCGACACGGAATCTGCGACGATGAGCGAACTGCCATCGGGCGTGATCATCAGGTGATGCGGTTCCTTGCCTGTCGGTTGCGTGCCGACGACCTTGCGTGCGGCTTCATCGATAAGCGTAAGTTTCGCCTCGCCGGAATCCAGCACGATGACTTTTGAATCCGGGGCGATCGCGGCGAATGCAGCGCTGGAGGCCAGTACGGATGCCAGCGTCATCATTGAAAGGTTTCTGATTGCAGTTCGACGCATATTGAAAGGATTTAATTCGAGGAGGTTCGGGAGGACCAAAAATGTGTTTTGATAGCTCAAAAGACGGCAGATCATTTGCTAAGGGCCAATAACCTAGCTTAGCGGCGCAATCTTAAGCCATTGAAGCATCGCGCGTGACATGCTGGTGCGGCCGCCTGATAGCAAGAAGACAGCCGGATACCGGTCGCAATTACGCAAACCCTTTATCTCTAACGTATCGAGTTGATTAATGGATGACCGGGCGCGCAACGAAACTAGTCGATCGATGAGCGAAAGCACCACGCGTGCGATGCAGGAAGTGCTCGACGGCCGGCGCACGGGCCTGGCTGTCCTGCTTCCGTTCGCGGGACCGGCGGTGGTTGTCTCCGTCGCTTATATGGACCCGGGTAATTTCGCGACCAATATTCAAGCAGGCGCGCGCTACGGCTATGGATTGTTGTGGGTTGTGTTGCTTGCGAATCTGATCGCGATGTTATTCCAGGCGCTTTCTGCAAAGCTCGGCATCGTCACCGGGAAGAACCTAGCCGAATTGTGCCGGGATAATTTTCCTAAGCCGCTGGTTTATCTCATGTGGGCCGTTAGCGAAGTTGCCGCCATGGCGACCGATCTCGCGGAATTCCTCGGCGGCGCTATTGGCCTTAGCTTGCTGTTTCACATGCCGATCCTGATCGGCATGGTGGTGACGGCTGTCATCACTTACGGCCTGCTGATGTTCGAGAAAGCGGGTTACCGGCCGCTTGAACTGGTGATCGGTGCGCTGGTGGGAATCATCGGATTGTCTTATCTGGCGGAGCTGTTCATTACGCCTGTCGCCTGGGCGAAAGTCGGCTTGCACCTCTTTTCGCCATCGCTGCCGGACGCGCAGGCGGTCACCATCGCGGTTGGCATCATCGGCGCGACGGTCATGCCTCATGCGCTTTTCCTGCATTCGGGTCTGACGCAACGGCGCCTGCCTGCGCGCACGGAAGTCGAGCGCAAGAAGATCATTCTGTTTTCGAACGTGGAAGTGGTCATTGCTTTGACCATTGCCGGCATGATCAACATTGCGATGGTCATCATGGCGTCCGGCGCGTTTCATTCGGGTCATCCGGAAGTGGCCGAGATCGAAACGGCGTACCACACGCTAGCGCCGTTATTGGGGATTGCCGCGGCCGGCATTTTCCTTTTGTCGCTGATCGCGTCGGGCATATCGAGTTCTGTCGTCGGGACCATGGCGGGGCAGATGATCATGCAGGGGTTCGTCGGGTTCCGCATTCCGCTGTGGCTACGCCGCGCGCTGACGATGATTCCGAGCTTTGTCGTCGTCTGGATGGGCGTGAACACCACGCAGGCGCTGGTCATGAGTCAGGTCGTGCTGAGTCTCGCGTTACCGTTTCCAATGGCCGCGCTCGTATGGTTCACGTGCAGCAAGAAGGTCATGGGCCATTATCAGAATAGAACGCTCGTCAGAGCGGCATCGATTGTTGCGGCCGTTGCTGTGCTGGCGCTCAACATGGTTTTGCTGCTGCAGGCCGGCGGCGTGAGTATTCCGGGTTTGCCGGATGCGTGAAGGTCGGGGCCAACGCTCAACACGCGGCCGTAAAGGTGTGTGCTTCACGAGGGTTTTAACCCCGCACTTTTCCCAAACGCGAGAAAATGCCCGTTTTCGCAAACCTCGCGGAGCATCGAATGTCCGATCTAGCCTCACCGGTATCGCGCCATTTCAGCGTCGATCCCAAGCCGCTCGGCATTGCCGCGCTTCTCATTCTTGCCGGCGCGCTGTATCTCGCGCAAGCCGTCAACGGCCGGCAGGCCGCGTTGTATATCGTCGGTGCGCTGCTCGGCGTCACGCTTTATCACGCGGCGTTCGGTTTTACGTCGGCGTGGCGCGTCTTTATTGCCGATGGCCGCGGCGCCGGCCTGCGCGCGCAAATGGTCATGCTCGCAGTCGGCGTTGCGTTGTTCTTCCCAGCACTCGCGGCCGGGTCGCTGTTCGGCATGCCGGTCACGGGACTGGTTTCGCCGGCCGGCACGTCGGTGGTCTTCGGTGCGTTCATCTTCGGTATTGGCATGCAGCTCGGCGGCGGCTGTGCATCGGGCACGCTGTACACCGTCGGGGGCGGCAGCACGCGCATGATCGTGACGCTCGTGGCGTTTATCGTCGGCTCGGTCGTCGCCACCGCGCATATGCCGTTCTGGACCGCGTTGCCGTCGCTGCAACCCGTTTCGCTCGTGAAGTCGCTCGGCGCGGGGCCGGCGCTCGTGCTCAACTGGGTTGTGTTCGCTGCCATTGCGGGGATCACGGTCGTGGTCGAAAAACGGCGGCATGGCAGGCTTGTCGCCGCGCATACGCAACCGCCGCATGCATCGCCGTGGCTGCATGGGCCATGGCCGCTCGTTGCCGGCGCAATTGCGCTCGCGTTGCTCAACTTCGCCACGCTCGCGCTTTCGGGGAGGCCGTGGGGCATTACGTCGGCGTTCGCGTTGTGGGGCGCGAAGGCGGCGTCGGCGATCGGATTCGATGTCGCGAGCTGGCCGTACTGGGCAAGCAAGGCGAACGCCGCTGCGCTCGCCGCGCCCGTTTCGCGTGATGTGACGTCCGTGATGGATATCGGCATTGTTCTCGGCGCAATGATGGCGGCGGGGCTTGCAGGCCGCTACGCGCCGGTATGGCGCTTGCCGTTGCGCTCGCTGGTCGCGGCGATCATCGGCGGGCTGTTGCTCGGTTATGGCGCGCGGCTCGCTTATGGCTGCAATATCGGCGCATATTTCAGCGGCATTGTTTCGGGCAGCCTGCACGGCTGGCTGTGGCTCGTTGCAGCGTTCTTCGGCAACGTGGTCGGGACGCGGCTGCGCCCTGTGTTTGGGCTGGAAGTGGAACGGCTCAAGCCTACTGCTTGCTGATTGTTTTTCTTCAGGCCGTTGCGCTTTGCGTTCGGCCTGAATTCGGCCTAAAGCTTCCGCGAAAACCGCGTCAACGTCTCGACCGGATGCCAGCCGGCCTTGAGCCAGAACGCGCTGGCTGATTCGTTATCGACGACGACGTCCAGATGCACCCACCCCAGGTGATGTTCTCTTAAGCGCTCCACGCAGATATCGATCATCTTGCGCGCCACGCCCTGGCCTCGCGCAACAGGCGCGACCACGACGTGCTGCAAGAAACCCCGGCGGCCGTCGTGACTGGCGAGCGCGCAACCGATCATCGTGTTGGCATTGAACGCGACAACGCTCAACCCCGGATTCCTCGCCAGCAAGCGTCCAATCCCTTCCCGGCTGTCAGTCACCGGCCGAATGTCCACGCCCGGTGTCTCGCGCCACAGCGCGAGCACCGCGTCGTAGTCGTCAAGTACCATGTCCCGAATCTGTACGTCCATCGTTTCTTCCTGCCAAGCACGGTTTGATTGATTGCCCGGAAACAGTTTATAAGAACACGGCAAGCTGCGAACCTTTTGCGGTCCAGTTCGGCGATGCGCTTGCGTATCGCCGGAATGAGCTGTTCGCCGTAGGTGATGGCTGCGTCATGACGGTAATGCATTTTTCTGCTATCGAAAGATGCGTGAATTGATTAACGCGGCCGGGCGGTCGTTCTATTTGACGCCGACAGCCTTGAAGAACGTGTAGCAGAACACGCCGTCGTCTTGCGCCGTACGATAAAGATCCTGGATGCCGCGGTCGAACACTCGCGGGTCGATCAGTCCAGCGGATATGGCAGGTTCGCGCACGCCTTCGATCATCGCGGTGAAGGTCTTTCGCGTGAATCCATCGACCAGTTCGGGGCGGCTCGCGTCCGCGTACACCAATCGCGGCGATACGCGGAGGTTGCCAAAACCGGCATCAAACAGAAGGGGATAAAGCTGCCTGCCGATCAACGCATTGCCGCCCGCTTGCCGCTGCAATGCGACCTGACACGCAATTGCTGCACGCGCTTCAGCGCTATCCGGATGAAAAAACGCCGAGCCATGATCGCCTTCCACGACCGTGATCGTGCCGCCGGGTTTCAGCAGATGTTTGAGCCGCGTCAACGCCTCGACCGGCTTCGCGACATGTTCCAGCACGAAGCAGACGAACACATGATCGAAGGAATCCGCCTCGAACGGCAACGCAAAAATATCGGCATGATGAAACCGCACGTTCGTGAGTTGCGCGGCTTCTGTCTTGCGTCTTGCCTCCTCGACGGATTCCGCATTGATGTCCACCGATACAAAGCGTGCATCCGGACTTTGGCGCCCCAGCGTGACTGTCTGTGCACCGACCCCGCACCCCGCTTCCAGCACGATTGCGCCGGCCGGATAAATGGTATCGGCATGCAGCAAGTCGACCAGCGTCCTCGCCTGATCGTGCAGCCGGCTGTTCTCTTGCGATAGATAACCGTGTACGTATGCAGTCATGAAACCAGACCTCCTTTTCGGTCCGCCTAGTTTCGGGTCTGCGTCAGCGCCCGTCTTGAATGAAATTGCGGCGCGATTGAAGGAGGGTTCTCTGCCACGCGCCCGGCGTGAATCCGAAGTGGCGCGCAAAGATGCGGGTCATGTGACTCTGGTCCGCAAAACCGCAGTCGGCCGCGGCCTGGACGAGACTCGCGCCGTCCCGTATGAGAGCCCGTGCGCGTTCCGCACGTTGCAGCAACAACCAGGCGTGAGGCGGCACGCCGTACATCTTTTCAAATCGCCGCAGCACCTGAAACCTGCTCAGGCCGACCATTAGCGCCAGCTCGCCGAGCGTGGGCGGGTCGAGTGCTTCATCGGCAAGACGATCACGCACACGGCCAATATCGTGAGCAGTCTCACGCTCGATGCGCGCCGTGGAATGACCATTCAGCAACAGCGTGCAGGTCTCGGCGAGCGACTCTTCACACGCCAGTGCGTCCGCGCCGCTCGAACCGTGTGTGGCGTCGAAGTTTTCGATCCGGTCCAACAGCGTCTTAAGCGCGATGCCAAGCCGTGGGTCGTGAATCACCGGACGCGTCAGCGCGACCGGATGCTGGTCAAGTGACATCGATGCAACCGTCTCAGGCTCGAGATACACCATGCGCCAGCGACGCGAGGCGCCGCCGAGTGGCCGGCCATCGTGGACCTCCCCGGGGTTGGTCGTGATCAGGTCGCCGGCAAATGCGTCGACCTGACCGCGCCCGCTCGCCGAGCTTTGCGCGCCGCTCTCCAGATAACCGAGACCATAGGTCGCGTGCCAGTGCTTGCCGAAGTGGCAGGCGCTCTCTATATCGGTGCAATACACGCTGGTCCATGGAGAGCCAAGGACTTTGCATGCATGGGCAGGAGGCGCTTTCATTGGATCAGGCAGTGCATCAAGGTTCGCCGAGCCCCGGTTCGGTCCCTCGTGCAAACAACTGCGCACAGAGATCCTTGCCGGCATCGGTCAGGGCCACTGCGGGCACGCCTGCGTCGCTCGGTGTGGTGTCGAGCAAACCCGTATCCGATAACGCCGTGATTTGACGGCGCAAGCTGCTCATCGGCAAGCCGGACTGCTTCGATAACTTCGCGAGCGACCACGCCCGCGCGGGCGATTCTTCCGCGGCGCGCCACAACTGCGTGAGGATCGCGATCAGCGCCGGATCGATTTCATCATTCATGCTGTCTCCTGCCGGCCATGCTGTCGGCCAGTTCGCCTAGCGTTTTCAACGCGGCTTCTGTTTGTATGTTCCAAGGATAACTGTAGTTGAGCCGGATGAAATGGCGAAACGCATCGCGCGATGAAAACATCGTCCCGGGACCGATTGTGATGCCGCGATCGAGCGCCGCTTTATAAAGCTTCATTGAATCGACGCTGGACGGAAGTTCGACCCACAGTACGTAGCCGCCCATCGGCTCGGAAGTCTGGGTGCCCGCCGGAAAAAAGCGCAGCACGGTGGCGATCATGAGCCGGGCCTGTTGCCGGTAAACACGGCGAACGTGGCGCAAATGATGGTCGTAGCCGCCCTGCCTCAGATAATCCGCCACGCCGACCTGCGGCACCGAAGGCGTCGTCAGCGTGTTGAGAAACTTGAGCTTCTCGACTTGCCGCCTGTAGCGCCCGGGCATCGCCCAGCCGATCCGGTAGGACGCCGTCAGGCTCTTTGAAAACGACGCACAATGCAGCACGAGGCCTTTTTTATCGAAGTTCTTGAGCGCGGACGGACGTGCATCGCCGTAGTAGAGCTCCTGGTACACGTCGTTTTCTATCACCGGAATCTCGTGCGTCGCAAGCAACGCGACAAGGCGCTTTTTGTTTGCATCGGACATCACGAAACCCAGCGGGTTCTGGAAGTTGGGCATGACCATGCACGCCGAAATTTCATGCTCGCCGATGATATTCGCCAACGCATCGATATCGATGCCTTCGGACGGATGCGTCGGCACTTCGATGGCGCGCATTCCCATGCGCTCGATCGCGTGCAGCATTGCGTAGTAAGTCGGCGACTCGACCGCGACCGTGTCGCCGGGTTTGGCGACGGCCTGCAGGCTCAGGTTGATGGCCTCGGTTGCGCCGACCGTGATGACGATCTCGTCCGGGTCCACGGGTACGCCGTTCTCCGCGTAACGCCGCGCGATCTGGCGGATCAATTCGGGATTGCCGGGCGGCAGGTCATCGATCAGATTCCAGCTCGAATGCCGCCGGGCGATGGCGTTCGCCAACTGGTTGATCTTGCGCCACGGGAACAGCGACGGGTCCGGATACGGCGAGCCGAGCGGCGTGGCGTCCTCCGAGCGGATGGAGCGCAGTGTGGAGAGCACGAGGCGGCTGACATCGACCGTCGATGCAACCGCCGGCGGCTGCGACGCTGTAGGCGGTTCAGCCTTTGCCGCCGGCATCTCGCGCACGAAGTAGCCGGATTGCGGTCGCGTCTCCAGCAGACCGCGGCTTTCCAGCAAAGCGTACGCGCGCAGGACCGTCTTGATGCTGACGTCGTACTGCGTGCTCGCCTGACGCACGGAAGGCACGCGTTCGCCAACCGCGAACACGCCGCGCCGCATGGCTTCTTCGACCTCAGCCGCAAGCTTTTCGTAAAGCAACACGATGCAAATCGCCTTAAAAGTCTTGAGTCTGCAACTGTACTCCTTGCACATCCGATTTTTTGTGTACCGCGCGCTCCGTGGAACACAGTAACCTCTTGTCATTGGCGTACAGCCTCCTGCACAAGCGGTTAAATGACATGAAAAAGCCAGAACCCCGTATCGAGCCGTACACGCACCCCGCCGCCGGCTGGGGCGCGTTGAAGTACGTCGCCATCAACCTGCTGAAAGAAAAGGTCTCCGGCGGCAATTACCGGTTGCTGTTCGGCCAGAACCAGCCCGACGGTTTCGATTGCCCCGGTTGCGCCTGGCCGGATCGCGAACATGCATCCACATTCGAGTTCTGCGAAAACGGCGTGAAGGCCGTCGCCGCCGAATCCACGAGCAAACGCGTCACGCCTGCATTCTTCGAGGATCACACCGTCGAAGCGTTGATGACGCAGTCAGACTACGAGCTGGAACAGCACGGACGCCTCACCGATCCGCTCGTCTACGACGCCGCCCGCGACCGCTACGTCCCCATCTCTTGGGACGACGCGTTCGGGCTGATCGCCGAGCATCTGAATCGCCTCGACAACCCCGACCGCGCCGCGTTCTATACATCCGGCCGCGCAAGCAACGAAGCTGCGTTTCTTTACCAGTTGTTCGTGCGTATGTACGGCACCAACAACTTCCCGGACTGCTCGAACATGTGCCACGAAGCCACGAGCCGCGGCTTGCCCGTGACCGTTGGCGTCGGCAAGGGAACCGTTACGCTCGAGGACTTCGAACACGCCGATACGTTGCTTCTGTTCGGCCAGAATCCCGCGACGAATCACCCGCGCATGCTTGGCGAATTGCGCGAATGCGCGAAGCGCGGCGCGACCATCGTGTCGATCAACCCGCTGCGCGAACGGGGTCTCGAACGTTTTGCAAGCCCGCAGCATCCAGTGGAAATGCTGACCGGCGGCAGCACGAAGATCAGCTCGGTTTTCATCCGCCCGAAGATCGGCGGCGACTTCGCCTTGATCAAGGGCGTGGCAAAACGCGTGATCGAACTCGACGATGAAGCCCTGAAACAAGGCTTGCAGCGCATGCTCGACGTGGATTTCATCGAAGAACATACGGTAGGTTTTGATGCCTTCGCCGACGATCTTCGCGCTGAGGACTGGGACGCGATCGTCGCGGAATCCGGCGTGCCGATCGAAGACGTGCTGCAACTCGCCGACATCTACGTGCGCGGCCGCGCCGTGATTTCAACGTGGGGCATGGGCCTCACACAGCACAAGAATTCCGTGCCGACCGTGCAGATCCTGTCGAACCTGATGATGATGCGCGGCAACATCGGCAAGCTCGGCGCGGGCCTGTGCCCGGTGCGCGGACATTCGAATGTGCAGGGTGACCGGACTGTGGGTATCGAAGAAAGGCCGACGCAAGCGTTCCTGGATCGCCTTGGCGCCGCTTACGACTTCGAGCCGCCGCGCGAACATGGTTACGACGTGGTGCGCTCGATTGAAGCGATGCTCGCCGGCGACGTGAAGGTGTTCATTGGACTCGGCGGCAATTTTTCGATCGCCACGCCCGATACGCCACGCGTCTGGGAAGCCATGCGTTCTTGCGACCTGACCGTGCATATCACGACGAAGCTCAACCGCAGTCACCTGATTCATGGCCGCGACGCGCTGATCCTGCCGACGCTCGGACGCACCGAGATCGACATGCAGAACGGCGTGGCGCAAGGTGTGAGTGTCGAAGATTCGATGAGCATGGTCCACATCTCGTACGGGATGAACAAGCCGGCATCGGCAAACCTGCTGTCCGAGATCGCGATCGTTGCGCGCATGGCGCACGCGACGCTTGGCAGCGCGAAAGTCGACTGGCTTGCAAACGCAAACGACTACGCGCTGATTCGCGATGGCATTGAAAAGGTGATCGATGGCTTCGAGAACTACAACGAACGCCTGAAGCATCCGGGCGGTTTTCATCTCGGCGTGGCATCGCGTGAACGCGTGTGGAATACGCCGACGGGCAAGGCGCAGTTCCTCGTGAATCCCATCGACCTGGATTCGCCGATTCACCGCGCACGCCACATGCATGGCGAGCGTTTGATGACACTGATGACAACGCGCTCGCACGATCAGTACAACACGACCATCTACGGTCTCGATGACCGCTATCGCGGCGTGTATGGCCAGCGCCACGTGCTGTTTGCGAACGCGCTGGACATCGAGATGCTGGGTTTCGAAGCGGGGCAACGCGTGGACATCACGAGCGTCTGGGACGACAACGTGAAGCGTCGAGTCGATGGTTTCCTGCTCGTGGAGTACGACATTCCGCGAGGGTGTCTTGGCGCTTATTATCCGGAAACGAATCCGCTCGTGCCGTTGTCGAGCGTCGCCGATGGCGCCGGAACGCCTACGTCGAAATCCATTCCGGTGTTGCTGAGGGCTTCCGCCGTATCGCAACTGGAAGCGGCTTGAGCTTGTTCACGGGTCGACGAAAAACCGCGCTCGATCATGAACCGGGCGCGGTTTTCTATGCCGCCACGGTCAAGGAATGATCCTCTGTACCTTCAGCCGGTCGAACAGATCGTAAAACGATTCATCGGTAGGCTGGAAATCAAGGAACCCGAGCTTGCGGCTCTTGGCCATGTCGGTGACGACTTCCATCGGACGGCCGAGGTCTGCATCGGTGTGCCACCACGATGCAAGCTTGGTGATATCGCTTTCCACAAGGTCGAAGCGGCCGGCGATCTCCCTCCATAGCGCCGCACTCTCCTGCATCCGGCTTTCGAGCGGCCGCACTTCGCCATCGAAGGGAACGGGTTCCACGCCGAAGTACTCCGCGATCCGCGACCACATCCATTTCCAGCGGAACACATCGCCATTCACGATGTTGAAGTCTTCGTTCTTTGCCGCGTCCGTGGTCGAGGCCCATTCGAGATGGCGTGCCAGCATACGTGCATCTGTCATATCGGTGAGGCCGTTCCATTGCATCGGCGAGCCGGGGAACACGAACGGCAGCCCCGAATGCTTGCAGAGGGTTGCATACACCGCGAGCGTCGTACCCATGTTCATCGCGTTGCCGATGGCAAAGCCAATGATCGTATGCGGACGATGCACGCTCCATGAGAAGCCCTGCCGCTTCGCTGCGGCGAATACGCGATCTTCCTGCTCGTAGTAGAAGTTATCGACGTCCTGACGACCCTGGCTCTCGCGAAATGGCGTGTCGGGCACGGCGCCCGTTGCGTATGCCTCGAACGGCCCGAGATAATGCTTGAGCCCGGTGACGAGCGCGACGTGTTCGAGCTTCGATGGACCCTGCTCCAGCGCATCGAGCACATTGCTCACCATGGCGCCGTTCACACGGATGTTCTCGCTCTCGGTCGCCTGACGCGCCCATGTGGTGAGAAATACGTGCGTGACATCGATTTCCTCGAGCGCCGCCTTGACCGATTCCGCCGACGTCAGATCGGCAGTAACCGGCTTGACGTTCGCCGAAACGGGCGTGCGGCCGCGTGAAAGTCCGTGGACTTCCCAGCCCGATTCAATGAGCCGGTCCGCGAGATTACTGCCCGCGATGCCGCTGACTCCAACTATAAGTGCGCGATTCGTCATCGGAAATTTGAATGAAAAGAAGGTGGACGGGGTGACCTGGACAGCAAGGCATCAGGCAACAAACGTTCCCAATGATGGCAGTAATCCGGCACACGTGCCGCCCAGTTATCGCGAGCAGCGGTTTTTGAACAGGGAAATAAACCGTATATACTGTTTGTACTATTATTTTTCCGGAGACCTCATGCACGCATCCACCACGAAGAGCCCAAGCAAGAAAGCCGCTGAAATTTTGAACGCCACGCCAATCGAAACCACTCCTGCAGCGCCTGTTGCGATCAGCAAACGCAAGGCAAGCGCCAAAGCCGTGGAAGCCGCCACTGAAGTCCAGGCGAAAGCCGTGAAAGTGCCGGTCAAGTCGAAAGTCAAAACAGCACCCGCTGAGCCCGACACCCACGAAAAGCCCAAGCGCGCGAAGAAGGAAAAAGTCGTGCGCGACAGTTTCACGATGCCGAAATCCGATTACGACAAGATCGCCGCGCTGAAACAAAAATGCCTCGCGAACGGCGTGCATGTAAAAAAAGGCGAGTTGTTGCGCGCCGGACTGCTCATACTCGAGGCTGCGAATATCGAACAGCTTACCGCTGCGGTTGCTGCCGTCGAGACCGTCAAGACGGGCAGGCCAGTCAAGTCCTGATTCAATTAACCGGGCCGTGGCATGAGTACTTTACGCGTGGCGTCCGAAAGCTTTGCGGAGCTCGACGATCTAAACGCCATCCTGAGTTCAGGCGCGAAGCGTCTGCAAACTCGCACGGTCGACGAGGTGCGTGCGGGCGCACGCACCTTCCCTATCCTGACTGCAAGCATCGGCTCGGAAGATCCGCAAGCGCCTGCCATCGGCTTTTTTGGCGGCGTGCACGGGCTGGAGCGTATCGGCACGCAACTCATCCTCGACTACATGCGTGCACTGCTGCGCCGCCTCGAATGGGACGAACTGCTGCTTCAGCAACTGCAATCGGTGCGGCTCGTCTTCATGCCGATCGTCAATCCTGGCGGCATGTGGGCAAACACGCGGTCGAACCCTAACGGCGTCGACCTGATGCGCAATGCCCCGCAAAACGCGGAGGGTCGTGTGCCATTCCTGGCGGGCGGGCAGCGGATCGGTTCGTGGCTGCCGTGGTATCGCGGAGCGCGTGACACCGCGCTCGAAGTCGAAAGCGAAGCGCTGCTTGGAGTCGTCAAGCACGAACTGATGAACCGTCCGCTCAGCTTCGCGCTCGATTGTCACTCGGGCTACGGTTGGGACGACAGCATCTGGTTTCCGTACGCGCGCACGCAAAAGCAGATGCCGCATCTTCCGGAGATGTACCAGCTCAAGGTCATGTTCGAACAGGCGTACCCGCATCACGGTTATGCGTTCGAGCCGCAGAGCCATCAATACCTGCTTCATGGCGACTTGTGGGATTGCGCGTATGACCAGACGCCGCCGTCCAACGTCTTCTTGCCAATGACTCTCGAACTCGGCTCATGGCGCTGGATCCGCAAGAATCCGCGCCAGCTTTTTTCGCGTCTCGGCATGTTCAATCCCATCAAGGCGCATCGCGTGGAACGGGTGCTGCGTCGTCACGCGAATTTTTTCGATTTCCTGACACGCGCGGCGTTTGCATCGAACAGATGGATGCCTGAAGGCGATGCGCGCGCCCCCATCCTCGAGCACGCGATGGAACACTGGCAACGCAAGTCATCGCGATGAGCGCCTGGATCCTGCTGCGTGGACTGACGCGCGAGGGGCGCCACTGGGGCAAGTTCCTGGAGCATCTGCGGCTTGAAGCAGCCCTGCCCGGCGATCAGGTCACGCTGCTCGACCTGCCTGGAAATGGCCGCGAAAGCGCACTGGCTGCGCACCTCAACGTATCCGACATGACCATTTTCGTGCGCTCGCGCGCAGCCGCAGCAGGACTGAAACCGCCCTACCGGTTGCTCGCGATGTCGCTTGGCGGCATGGTCGCAACCGACTGGGCGCAACGATATCCAGAGGATATCGAACGCCTTGTGTTGATCAACACGAGCATGCGGCCGTTCGCGGCCATGCAAGAACGCCTGCAACTTGCCGCATGGCCGCAATTGCTGCGCGCGGCCGCCCTGTGGAACGATCCGCTGCGATGCGAAGGCATCATCCACGGCGTGACATGCAACCGCACGGACACCTTCGACGATGACCTCGCCGTGTGGACCACGATCCGCCGGGTCGCGCCCGTAAGCGCGAAAAACGCATTGCGGCAGCTTTGGGCCGCTGCGCGGTTTCGTGCCGGCGAGCAGGCGCCGGCGTGTCCGACACTGCTGTTGTCATCGAAGATGGATCATCTTGTCAAAGCGGTGTGTTCCGAGCGCATTGCGAAGCAGTGGCAGGCCGAACATAGGCAACACGCGTGGGCCGGCCACGATCTTCCCCACGACGATCCCGTCTGGACCGCCGACGCAATCGCCGGATGGCTGAAGACGTTGCGCTGAAGAAAACACCGCGGGATGGATTTTCCCTGAGAATGCCGGTTACCCTGGCACCGCTGCATTCAGACGGCTAAAGTTTTCACGGAAGACGCCGTTACTAAGCATGCAGTGTCTCTTTGCGCCGGATCCGTTTGCACTATTCGGTCCGGCGCTTTTCGTGCCCGGCGCCACCTCCGAACCTGATATGTTGCGAAAAACCCTGACGCTCGCGATGAGTGCGCTCTTGCCGGGTGCATTTGCATCGAATGTTTCGCCAACAGAACTGACGACCATCTCCGTCAGCCTGATCGTGCAGGAAAGCTGCATGATCCAGTCGGCCGTAGAACCCTCGCCGGTTGTGCGGCCGAGCGTGTCGTGCCTGCACGGGCAGCCCTACGACATCGCGCTTGTCACGGTCGATCCCGCGCAGCAGCCGGCCGCGCTGTACTCGTCGGCCAGCGCCGGCGGTCCCGCAGCGGCGACTGTGTGGATGGTCGGCTTTTAAGCCGGGTTAAAAGCTGATCGTCGCCGTGATCGTGTCCGTGTAGGTACCCGGCGCCGGCGTGGTTTGCGCGGGCACACGCCCATAGACACTCATCACCTGCGCGAGCCCGGTGCCCGTCCCCGTAGCCGCCGATGTCCCCGCGGTGCCATCGCCCCAAGGCGTGGCGAACTGCTGATCGATATAAAGCTGGTAGCCGATCTTCGCCCCGCCCGTACGCAGCATGTTGCGTGCGCCCACCGTGCCGTTCGAACCGCCATCCAGTGTGATCTTGTAAGCATCGCCGTTGGTGCACTGCGCCGTGATCGTCCCGCTCGCGGTCAACGCGGTGTTGAGCAATGCGGCCGGCGTGAACGTGATGTTCGTCGCGCTGATATTGCAGTTATTGACCACCGTCGCGTTCGCGCTGAATCCGAAGGTGCCGCTCGCGGCCAGCGTCGAACATGCGAGCCCCGTGCCCAGCAGATAAAACCCCACGTTCAGCGATGTCTGCGTGCCGCTGAAACTCTGCGTATAAAGCGTGCTGGCGTTGCCGACGCTCGGCACGGTCGGCTGGTTCGCCGATATCTGTCCATAAACCGTCACTGGCTGCGTGAGGGTCGTGCTGAGCGCGGGTTTGGACATCGTGAACGAGATCGGCGTGGTGCCCGCGGCAGTCGAACCCCAAGACACCGAATGCCCTGCGTCCGAATACAAGTCGTATTGCATCTGGTTCGTGCCGTTGAGAAGCTGGCGGGGACTGGTGCCGCCGAGATTCAGGCAGATCTGCGCGTTCGGCACGAGCGTGACGGCAGGCCACGTGCACGTGACGCTGACGGTGCTGGTCGCCGCGGACGAGGCCCGGCTGATCGGGCTCACCGTGCCGAAGTTCAGGTCCGTCGCGACCGCCGTGCACGATTGCGCACTGGCGCGGCTGGACATCGAAAGTGACAACACGATCGCCATGACGAACAGGAAGAACATGCGTTTCATCGCACGTCTCCCACCTTGCTCAAGCAAGTCAACGGTCCGATAGTCGGCAGCGAACCATCGTCCGGCCGGGTGTAGGCGAACGTCACGCGGCAATGCAGCGCGCCGCTGTCGACCACGAGATGGTTCTCTTTCTGCAGACCCTCTATGAACGTCAGCCCGTCGAACCCGACAATGGTCTCCTTGCCGCTCTCCTCGTGCCGCACCGTTGCGCCCGGCGGCAGCACCTTGCCGTCGAGCCCCTGCAGAATCACCGATGCCGCGCTGTATCGCGTCACGCCAAAATGCGCGAGCACGCCGGATTGGGATTGCGGCACGAGGTTCATTGTCGTGGTGTCGATCCGGGCATCGGCGGGAAGCTTCATGCCATCGATGCCAACCCGGTTGTCCTGGTAAGAGTTCAAGTCGGGCACGAGCAGATGCCCCGCGCGATCCGTCACGCCGATCACGCGGTTCTCATGCAGCACGGGAATCCCGGCAATACCGTCCGTGGACACCAGCGCGAAGCCGTCGTAGATACGGCGCGAGGGTTTCACGCTGCCGTCCATCATCACGACGGTTCCCGACAGATCGAGGGACCCGGTCGTACGCCCGGAGATCTGCTGCGCGAGCGCCGTCACCTCCCCGCCGCTGCCGAGATACTGCACCTGCGCCTGCCGATACGGCGACGCGCCCGCGTTGCCTGCCTGCACGCCCCATCCCCAGCCGCCGTCGTAGTTCGGCGGCCGGCTTGCGTTGACGTTGTAGTTCGACTGCCCGTTCTGCCGCCCGACGGTCGCATTCACCGACGTGTTGTTGCCAAGCCCGAAGCTCACGCTGAGGAACGCACCGCGCGACTCGCGTTGCCGGAAATCCTGATACGCGCTGAGGTTCACCGAAGCCAGGTTGCCCACGTTCAACGTGTAGGCCACCGATCCGATCTGCGAAGGTTGCGCCTGCGGATACCTGAAGCCGATGTAGCTCACCGAAAACGTTTGCGTGCTGAAAAAAGGAACGGCCACGGTGACGCGATCGGTCGCGGTAGGCACGGGCGAGCCGTCGCGTGCAGCAAGATCGCCGTAGTTGCCGAACGCGCGGATGCTTTGTGCATCGATGGAAAAATGCGGCTCGATCAATTCATAGCCCAGGCTCGCCTGCGTACCCGCAAGCCGCCCCGTGCTCGCCGAGAGCGATCCGTTGAGCACGCCGGCCATCCCCATGCGTACGAGCGCGCCGGCCCCTGCGTTATAAACGCCGCTGGTGGCTTCGGTGTGCGCTTCGAGTGTGAGGTAGTCGTTCAGCCCATGCCTCGCCGATGCACTCAGCGCCGGCTTCGGATCGTATTGGAACGAGTCCAGTCCATACGCACGACGCAGGAACCCGGCTTCGAACGAATAGCTCGACAAACCGGCCGCGAGCAGACGCGTATCCACATAGAGCGGCACCGATGTCTCGACCGTGCGGCCCAGCGCATCGCGCGTGATCACCGTCGCCTGACCGCCGCCGGTGATCCCTGGCACGTTGTTCACAATGAACGGACCGCTCGGCACGTTGCCGCTGAACTGGCGCACGCTGTTCACATACAGATCCACCGATGAAGGCACGACCGCCGAGCCGCCGAACGCGGGCAAGGGAAACGTGACGAGATCGGGGCGCAGCGCGAAGTTGCTGCGCCACTGAAATCCGCCGATACGCACCGAGCGCGACCACGCGAGCGACGAAGAGATGGTGTCGCCGAACTGCTTCGTGTCGAGCGTGGCGGGGTCCGACGTGCTCCACGATGTGTCGTAGCGTGTGTATCGATGATCGTTCTTGTACAGGTACGCGGTGCCCGTATTGCTGAACACACCGGCGGGATCGAAGTAACGCTCCTCGCTCCAGATCGCGAGCTGTGCGTCCGTGTTGGATTGCGCGTAGGCGTCGTAGTTGATCAGGAACCCGCGCGACGATGTGGCGGGCGGCGTGGCAGTGAGCGCGCGGGTATCGAACGTATAGGGCTTGCGGATGGCGTCCGGCGCTTGCAGCGTGACGCGCTGGCGCGCCGCGTCATAGGTGTAATGCAGCCCGCGAATCGAATCGAGCGGCACCTCGGCTGTCTCCGTGATGCCGAGCCGGTCGATCGCCAGGCCGATGTTATCGAGGTCCTTGCCGCTCGCCGACAACCGGCCGTTCAGCTCGCGGAATTGCGCGATCAAGGCGGAACGCTCGCCATTGAGCATCACTTCGAGGTACACGTCATGAGGCTGGTTCGCGCTGGCGTCGGGACGGACCGGAGGGCCGGGCTGCGGTTGCGATTGCCCCTGCGCAAAAGCACACATGCACTCCAGTACAGCAACCAGCCCCGTTGCGACAAGCGCGATGCGGAAGCCATGTGAATGACGTATGGGGCGTCGTCGTATTCTCATCGATTGAATGGGGACGCATCATGTCAGCTCTCGGCGACATTCTCGACAACAAGGCAGCGATGAGTTCGTGGCGCCGGTCAGCCCGGCGGCGCAACCGTCACCACGGCCTCGAGCGGCAATGAATTGACAGCGGCCCGTACCGTCACGGCGCCGCGAAGATCGGCGTCGGCGGGAAGCGGCACAGACCATTGGCGGGCGCGCCCGGCGAGCGCGTACCCAAGCAGTCCCTTGTTGATCTCATGGAGCTTGCCGGCGCTGTCCACCAGTTGCACTGCCGCGATCTGCGCGCGCCTGGCACCCGTGTTATCCACGCGCAGGACCCAGCCCTTCGCGTCGTGCGCGAGAGACCAGGAAAGCGCTGGCACGGTCGCCTTGCCCGCAGGCTCGACGAACACCGGCACGGAATAGCGCAGGCGTATTGTCACGCCGTCTGCCGGCGCGGTATCGGGCGCAGGCAATTCGTCGATCAGGATCCGGTAGCTCTGCTCGGTCCCCACGGGAGCAGGCGATGTCCGCACAAGCCGCACGAGCTGATCCGACTGTGCGCTGATCTGGATCAGCGGCGGACTGGCGACCAGTTCCTGCGTCGGCGTGAGCGCGTCGTCCCGGTTGACCTGATCCCAGCGGAAAATGCGTACCTGCCCGTACAAGGGCTTGTCGCCGGGATTACGCAGCGTGATGCCCGTTGCGCTCTCGTTCGACTGCAGGTCGACCATCACGGGCGATATCTGCAGCGTGGCGGCCTGCGCCGTGCACGTCAGGAGCGCGAACAGAACCCCACCGTAGCGCCGGATACTTGCCATGAAACCGCCGTGGGCGATCAAAAATAAACCGTCGCGGTGACTGTGGTCTGGTAGAGATCAGGTTTCGGTGTAGCTTGCGCAGGAACCTGACCGTACACGGTGATGGACTGGGCCGCCCCGGTGCCTGTGCCCGCCACGGTGTTCGTGCCCTGGGTGATGCCCCAGGGGACCGAGTGACCGGCGTCCTGATACAACTGGAAGGCTACCGTCGTACCCGTATTGCCCGTGGCAGTCCCTGCAAGCAAGCGCGCAGCAACCGTGGAACCGGCCACGCTGCCGCCGTCGAGTCCGACGTTGTACGGCGTGGTGTTCGTGCAGGTGACCGCAAGGGTGGTCTGCTGGTTGATCGCGGTTGCCAATACGCCGTTCGTGCCGAAATTCAAAGGCGTGGCGGCAATCGTGCAATTGGCTTGCAGCGTAAGCGATACGGTAAATGTGGCGGTCGCCGTACCGTTGGTATAAACAGCGGCATTCGCGATTTGTACAACCGGCGCGAAAAGCAATGCGCCCGCGAGCACGGAAGATATGAATCTCGGCTTCATTTTGGCACCTCTCTCTCAGTGCGCTGACTTGATTTATATACAGCGTTGCAGCAGCGCTGAGATTCATATTACCTATTGAATAAAACAATTCCAAGTTAATTGATTGAAACGATGTTTCAGATCACTTTGTGAGGTCGGGTTATTACTGACCGGTGCGCGTACGTTATAGAACGACTGGCGCGGGAGACATCCCTATAAACCCTTCGCCGGGTTTCGGCAGTAAAACAACACCTTAGGTATTCGCTGGACGTTTAATCGGATGCGCTGCTGGCCGGGGATCGCGCGCGCAACGTCAAATCGCATTGCACGGCTCGAGGATTACACATTGACGACGGTTTGTTTATAACCAGCAGGATAATCAGATATTGAGGCCACCCACGGTTATATCGGGTTGATGCGGGAATGCCATCTTGTTTGCCCCACACCGCGCACTATCCGGCAGATATGGGCGGCACTCTGTAATCGACCGCCACGCGCCATGCTACATACTGCGCGTTCGGCTCACCCCAATAATATGCCGCAGGATACTTTTCACCTGCATTGGAATTCAATGCAAGCCGCCATCAACATCATTCAGCCATTGCTTCCATGCATTGCGCGGCGACCAGTTTCGCGAGCATCGAATGGATTGCTTTACGTTCCGCAGGAAGCAGCGCGGCAAGTATTTCGTCGTTTTGCGCCTGAGCAATCGTCGCGGCGCGCGAATATGTTTTCTTGCCCTTCGTGGTCAGCGACACGACAACACCACGGCCATCGGTTGCGTTCGATGTCTTTTCCACCAGCCCTTTTCTCTCGAGAATGTCCGTTGCACGACTCGCCTGGCTGCGATCCAGATTCGACGCGCGGCCCAGATCCGATACCGAAAGCGCACCGAACGACCCCACGCTCAACAAGACGCGAGCTTCGGTCAGCGTCAATGCAATACCGTTGCTGAACGCTTCGTTCATGGCCTTGTCGGTCTGCTTTTTCAGCACATGCAATCGATACGTGAACAGGCTTTGAATCATGGTCGTATTGTTCATTTCTTTCCTCCGGCTTTTTTGCATTCCGACGAAAGCGCACAAGCGGTTTTTAGATGCTTGCGCACGCATCAATTAATCGATAGCATCAGCTTAGCTCAATCCCGGGCTTTCGGGACAAGATTCGCTTGGAGGGCAGAGTTTTGAATACGCAAGATGGAAAAATCACGGTGGTTGGCGGCGGCGCCATTGGCGGTATCGTTGCGGCCCGCCTCGCGCGGTCCGGCCAGGCGGTCAGCCTGCTTGCGCGGGGCGCGCAGCTTGACGCCATAAAACGCAGCGGCCTCAGCGTGATTGATGGCGATGATCGCTATACGCTCAAAGTCGATGCAACCGATCAGCCCGAAACGCTGGGCGTGCAAGGCCTGCTTTTCATCTGCCTGAAGGGGCCCGCACTGACTGCGGCGGCAGCTTCGCTCACGCCGCTCGTCGGTCCCGGAACGCATATCGTGTCGGTCATGAACGGCGTGCCGTGGTGGTATCTCAACGAATTCGGCGGTGCGCTCGCAGGTCAGCGTCTTGAGTCCGTGGACCCTGGAGGCGTGGTGTCGGCGGCGCTGCCGCCATCGCAGGCATCGGGATGCGTGGTGCATATTTCATCGTCGATTGCAGAGCCCGGCGTGATCCGGAAAGGCTACGGCAACGAGCTCATCATCGGCCCGGGATCCGCGCGAATGGCCGATCGCGCGGCTCGTGCCGTCGAACTGTTGCGTCACGCCCAGTTCGACGTAGTCGCGTCCGATGACATTCGCCGCGACATCTGGGTGAAACTGTGGGGCAACATGACCATGAACCCGATCAGCGCCATTACGCGATCAACCGGCGACGTGATCCTGGACGATCCGCTCACCAAGAGCCTGGTTGTTTCCGTCATGGAAGAGGCGCGGCGCATTGGCAAGGAGATCGGGATCGAGCTGACCATGACCACTGACGCCCGCAACGCGATGACGCGCAAGCTCGGTGCGTTCAGGACATCGATGCTCCAGGACGTGGAAGCTGGCCGCCAACTTGAAATCGAGGCGATTCTCGGCGCGCCATATGAGATTGCAGTGAAGGCGGGGATTCCGGCGCCGTTCATCAGCGTGCTTTACGGGCTTGTCGGGCAACTGAACGCCAATCTGATCAAACAGGCTTGAAGTACGACCAACAGCCCTTAGCCAATAAGACACGCGGGGCTCGCGCGATACGGTTTGGCGGGAAGTCCCGCTGATTACAACCGCTCAGAAAATCTTGCCCGGATTCATGATGCCGTTCGGATCGAAGACCTTGCGGATCTCCTTCATGAGCCGGATCTCCAGCGGGTCTTTATAGCGATTGAAATACTCGCGCTTGAGCTGTCCGATGCCATGTTCCGCGCTGATACTTCCGCCATAATGCGCGACTTCGTCGAGCACTTCGGCGGTCAGGCCTTCGCCATGTTGCGCGAAGTAATCGCGTGGCGCGCCGGCCGGGCGCGAGAGGTTGTAGTGCAGGTTGCCATCGCCGAAATGACCGAAAACGATCAGACGTACGCCCTCGCGATGATTTTCCACTCGCTTGCCTGCGGTTTCGAGAAACGCTGGAATCGATTCGATCGGCAGCGACACGTCATGTTTCAGGTGCGGTCCATCGGCGCGTTGAGCCTCCGATATCTCTTCCCGCAAACGCCACATGCTATTTACCTGCGCAATGGACTCGGAAACCGCAGCATCGGCGCATAGCTCGCGCTCCAGCGCTTCGCCGATCACCGTTTCCACGAGTTCGCGCAACGCGGGCTCATCGACGGTATCCGCGAGTTCGATCAACACATACGCCGGATGACGTTCGGCGAACGGCGCACGCATGCCCTCGACTTGCGCGAGCACCATGTCCAGACATTGCGCCGTGAAGAACTCGAATGCCTGCATGCGCGGACCGCCGCGCTCGAACAAAAGCTCGAACAGTTCCAGCGCTTGCTGCGACGAATTCACCGCGGCCAGCACGACCACGCGCACGTCATTGCGTGCATATAACCGCAGTGCTGCAGCGGTAATGATGCCGAGCGTGCCCTCCGAGCCGATCATCAACTGCTTCAGGTCGTAGCCGGTGTTGTCCTTGCGCAGCGTGCGCAGCCCGTGAAAGATCTCGCCGTTGGGCAACACCGCTTCAAGGCCGAGCACGAGTTCACGCGTCATGCCGTAACGCACGACGTTGACGCCGCCTGCGTTGGTCGAGAGGTTGCCCCCCAGTTGACACGAGTCTTCGGCCGCAAGGCTTAACGGAAGCAACCTGTGCTGCTCTTCGGCGGCACGCTGCAGGTTGCCGAGAATGCAGCCGGCTTCGGCGACCATCGTGTTGCCCACGGTATCGATACTTCGAATCGCGTTCATGCGATCGAGGCTCAGGATCACGTTGGCCGGACTCGCATCGGGCGTGGCGGCGCCGCACAAACCGGTATTGCCGCCGCGCGGCACCACGGGCACGCGGGCGTCCGAACACAAGGCAAGACATGCGGCGACTTCGTCCGTTGTCGATGGACGCACAACCGCCTGCGCCTGGCCCTTGTACATGCCGCGCCAATCCGAGAGCCACGGGGCGATTTCATCGGCAGATGTGATGACGGCGTCGGTTCCGAGCTTGTCGGCAAGACGTTGGGAGAAGGCGAGATCGGTCATTGTTGGCGAGGGGTGATGTCGAGGTTGAGCCGCGCCGCGGCGTTTTGCAGATGCGATGTTGCGGCCGTACGGGCAGCGAGCGCGTCGCCAGCGCGGATTGCGTCGAAGATACGGACATGTTCGCGATGCACGGCGTCCGGCAGCCGGTCAAGCGCGAGCGAATGCGTGCGCGCCGTTTGCACCGCCTGGCGGATCTGGAGGTTCAGGTACTGCAGCAGATCGACGTAGTAACGGTTATGCGTGGCATGCGCGATTGCCACATGGAACGCGATGTCCAGCTCGACTGCCGGTTCGGGGGTGTAGAGGTGATCGGCGAGGGATTGCAAAATGCTTTCCAGCGATTTGATGTCGGCGTCGGTGCGGCGCACGGCAGCGAGCGCCGCGGACGCGCCTTCGAGATCGAGCCGCAGTTCGTACACCGCGCCAAGGTCGGCGCGGTCGGCGCCGACCGCCTGCGGAACCTGAAAGCCGCCGCTCTGCGTGCGTGCCGTGACTGTGCAGCCGGCGCCTTGCCTGCTATCGATCAGACCATGGGCGCGCAAACGCTCGGTGACTTCGCGGATCACCGACTGGCTCACGCCGAATTGGAGCGCGAGGTCCTTGCCCGACGGGAGTTTTGTCCCGACCGGGTAAACACCGTCGCCAATATCGCGCGTCAATTGCTGCGCGACCTGATGCGTCAGGGTAAGGGCCTTGGGCAACAAGATTCGCTCTTTCTCGATTTATCCGGTTTGCATGTTATATGAAAACTTTCAATCGGGAAATCCGGAGTTCGCGCCAGCCGTTGATTCAGACGTGTGCCAGGCCTCCGTCGACCGTGATCTCCGAGCCAGTGATGTACGACGACGCGTCCGAGGCAAGGAACAACGCCGCTTGCGCGATCTCGCACGCTTCGCCCCATCGGCCCATGGGCACCATCTCCGCGATATACGCCCGAACCTCCGGATTCCCGGTCGCCTCACGCGTCAGCGGCGTAGCGGTCGCGCCGGGCGTAAGCACATTCACGCGAATGCGGCGCGCGAGCACATCGCCGTCCATGGCCAGCGTCCTGCCGAAACTGCAAATCGCGCCCTTGCTCGCCGCGTAAAGCGGATCGCCGGGCCGGCCTTTGCGAGCGGCGACCGACCCCGTGAGGATCACCGACGCGCCGTCGCGCAAGAACGGCAACGCGTGAATCAGCGTGAAGATCGTGCCCTTGACGTTGATGCTCATGAAGTCATCGAAGGCCTGCTCCGACGTTTCCGCGATAGGCGGCGTCTCCGACACACCCGCATTCGCAAACAGGATATCGATACCGCCAAGCTGGTTATGTATATCGGTGATTGCGAGTTTGAGTGCGTCGGGCCGGGAGATGTCCGCCGCCACGCCGATAACGCCCGTCCCCAGACTCGCCACCGCCGAGTCCAGCCGGGCACGGTCGCGCGCAATCAGCGCGATGCGCGCGCCTTGCTCGATGAATAATTTCGCGGCTTCGAATCCGATGCCGCTGCTTCCGCCGGTGATGACAGCGCGCTTTCCGTCAAGACGCATGATCGCTCCTTATTAAGTCAACGGTCGTAGACTAAATTCGGAAATGGCGCTTGTCAACGACTGTTGATAAAATCAGAGTTTAAAGTTAAAGGGCGACCCTTCACGATGCAGACCCCGAAAAAGGTCACGCGAGATTCCGAAGCGTCGCGCGCGCGTATCCTCGATGCCGCGAAAATCCGCTTCTCGCAGAACAGTTACGACGGCGTGGGCGTTCGTGAAATCGCGGCCGATGCCAACCTCGACCCGGCCATGGTGCTGCGTTACTTTGGCTCGAAGGAAAACCTGTTCCGCGAGATTGCATCGCAGGCGTTTGAAGTCGAAGCGCTCCTGGCAGACGGGATCGAAGCGTTGCCGGAACGCGCGGCGAGCTTGCTCATGGGCGAAGTCGATGACGACGCATGGCGCTCGGGATACGATCCGTTGCGCTTGTTGCTGGCTTCCATAGGCAGCGTGACGGCCGGACCCATACTCTCGGAATACCTTCACCGCGACTTCATTGCGCCGTTAGTCAAGGCAATAGGCGGCCGTGAAGCGCGCGAGCGCGGCGCTCTGGTGGCCGCGCAGATTGTGGGATTTGCGCTCATCCGGGTTGCCGGAGATTCGAACGAAGGCGCGTTGCCCAGGCGAAAATCACTCAAGCAACTGCTGGTGAAGGTTCTTGAGGATTTGTCGCGAGCGCGTTAGCTTGCGCTGAATGGTGGAGCGACCAAGTGTCAGACATCAATCCTGATCGAAAGGAGTAAGCAAGCGCCCACGAGTCAGAAGGATTGACGTGTAAAGGACCGAAGGGAATGTTCGAAAAGAATGATTGGTTGATCACGGCCTTGGTTGATCATGGCCTCGAAGTGCACCCAGATTTGAAACGGCCGGATCGCTGATGGATCCGGCCCGCTCCACGAGCACCGCCCAAGCGGTGCTCGACCGTGTCCGACGCTAGAACGCGATGCGGGACATGACGGCCAGTCTTACTGGTTCACCAAATCCTTGAACGCTTTGCCGGCGGTAAACTTGACCGTCTTGGCAGCGGCGATCTGGATGGTGTCGCCGGTCTTCGGGTTGCGGCCGGTGCGTGCAGCCCGCGCACCCGTGCTGAACGTGCCGAAGCCGACGAACTGAACGCTGTCGCCGTTCACAACGGCTTGCGTCACGGTAGAGATAAATGCATCGATAGCCTCGGCAGCCGCAGCCTTGCTGGTGCCGGTAGCGGACGCCACGGCGTCAACGAGTTCTTGCTTGTTCATTTCTGTTTTCTCAAAGATGGGTACGACTCACTGCCCATGCGAGCGCACGGTGGAAGCGTCACCTTACCGGACGCGGCGGTCGGAGGCAAATCAGTTTCACCCTGACAGGGCAGGCGATTCCGGCCGATTCCGCTGTGCGGCAGGCCTTTGGCCGGGCCGCCGCCATGGGAAGGTGAGCGCGGAATGTTAACCCGGTTGACGCGCGACAGGAAACCCCGATGCGGTTTTGTCGGCTTCGACGGGTAAGTCCACCGAAAACGCGTTTAATTTCGAAGTTCTGGCGTGGTGCGTTTGTTTACCGCATCAAAACAATTGTCACGCAAAGCGTCTAAACATTACTTTTAGCTTTCGATAAAACAGGGATTGTATGCTCGCGAACAGCGTCACGCTTAACATCAGACAAACCGAGGGCTGACTCAGTTTTGAAGCGAAACGCTAAATGTTGCGTAGCAGTTCATGCCGTTAGATCGTCGTTCGCTCCTACTGCGATGGAAATGCGTCGGCGCTTCAAAGCACCAGAAAGACGATCTGATCACAGTTGGCATTTAGTTAGTCATCCGAATTAATACTAAAGGCTGTTGTTCAATTTCCGCCGAGTTTGAAAAGCCTGTGATTCTGATCATTGTCCGTCCCCGGCCGAACTTGCTTTCTCCCAGCCAGGTGCCCGCGATTCCTCACTAGCTTAGTGAATTTCAAGCTTTACGCAGCGTTCTATGGATGGCCGGTCTGATGTATCCTCGACACCTGATTGCAGGCTTCACCGCGCGAGAATGAATCGGCGTTGTCATAACATCAAACCCGGTGGCGAACATTTAAGGCATGCGGGACGACCCCGGCTCGCTTCATGGCCACGTGAAAGATCAGCTTCGCGCATGCACGCCCCGTCCCGTTCGAGTTCCTCCACGTTCTGAGCGATGCATTCAAGTACCGTATGCGTAACGACCGTGAACGCCAGGCAATCGACATGACACACCTTGCTCACGCTGTGGCCTGCTCCGAACAGGCGCTTTACGAGACTTCAGCATCATGATCGATTCATCGGCAACACCGGATCACGGAACCATGGCGAACATACTCGTCATTGGAGGCGGATTTACAGGCGTCGCGTTTGTGATTCACGCAATCCAGGCACGCCCTGCTGGCGTGGATCTCAACTTCATTATCGTGGAGCCATCGGCGGATCTGGGTCGTGGAATCGCTTATGGAACGACAGAGCCGTTGCACCGGATCAACGTCCCGAGCGACCGGATGAGCCTCTTCGCAAATGACTCGACGCACGCCACACGCTGGCTCAAGCAACATGAGGCATTGGAAGCAGGTAGTGTAGATGAACAAGGCCACTACTACGTGTCCCGTCAGCGGTATGGCGAGTATGTCGATGCAACCTTGAAAGACGTCGTGGCTGAAGCCGCTGCGCACGTGCGCGTGAGTCATCGTCGTGCGAGCGCTACGGGCTTGACCAGAAGCAACTCGGGTTACATCGTCGAGCTGGACGACGGCGGCCAACTCGAAGCGCAGCGTGTGGCGCTATGCTTTGGACATACGCCGTCGCAGCCACCGGGACGTATCGATGAAAACGCGTTGCGAGATCCGCGTCTGATCGCGCATCCATGGTCACATGACGCGTTGCACGCGATCCCGCAAGATGCATCCGTGCTGCTGGTCGGCACGGGCCTGACCATGGCCGATGTCGCCGTGACGCTGATAGGACGCGAGCATAGTGGAAGTATCACGGCGATCTCGCGGCGCGGTTTGCGAGCGCAACCGCACGGCATTTTCGCCGACGCCGCCGACTTCCTCGGCAACACGGCGCCCCCTTCGACCGCGCGCGAGCTGGTGAAAATACTGCGACAGCGGATCGCGCGTGACAAACAGGCGAACATCGGCTGGCAGCCCGCCGCAGACGCATTTCGTTTCGAGCTTCCGCGCATCTGGAACGCGTTGCCCGCGCACGAGCAACGCCGTGTTGTCAGAAAGTTGCTGCCGTTCTGGGACGTGCATCGGTTCCGTATCGCGCCGCAAATTCACGCGGCCATTGAACACGCAATTGGAACGGGACAGATGAACGTGGTTACGGCCGGTATCGGCGAAATACAGCGTTCCCTGCACGGCTTTCGCGTGGGACTCAAACGCCGCGGCGGACACATCGAGGAACATGAATTCGGCGCCGTGGTGTTCTGCACGGGACCGGCTCGCGACATAGATAGAAACCCGCTCGTGAAGTCATTGCTCGAAAGCAGGCTCGCGCGTCTGGATGCTGTGAAGACAGGTCTCGATACCGATCTTCAAAGCCGCATACTCGACGCCGACGGCAACGTGTCTCCCGGCCTCTTCGCATTCGGCCCGATGACCCGCGGAAGCTTCGGCGAAATGACCGGCGCGCCGGACATTGCGCGGCATCTCGAGCGGCTGCTGAAGGACGGCAGCTTGCTCGCGTATTCGGAGCATTGAAACCTTGCTGCAATGACGCCGCATATCAAAGGAGAATTTCTTGTTTAGCAGGAGATTACGTTTGCGCTAAGTTCTTGTCGGCAAGCTGTTTGCAAGCTAACCACTCGAGAACAAATCAGAGAGAGAATGACTTTGCTGCGGGAAATCCATGTGTCGTTGCTTGCGCCCGTTATAACCGCGTCGGCTCATGCGGCCGATCCGGACAAGAAGGAGATCAGCTTCGGCGCGACAGCCGGACCTTACGTGGACCAGATCCGCTATGGCATCAAGCCGCTGCTGGAGAAAGAGGGCTGCAAGGTCGCCATTGTCGAATTCACCGACTATGTTCAGCCGAATCTCGCGCTTGCGGACGGTGCACTCGACGCCAACGCGCTCCAGCACGAAACCTACCTGAAAAAATTTTTGGACGATCACAAGCTGCCACTGAG
>NZ_CAXTGZ010000008.1:0-28356 GCF_964243625.1 uncultured Caballeronia sp. | reverse complement strand
TCACAACACGTCTTTGGGAAAAGACGCACGTTCAGTTTAAACGCGCTTGCTGTCCGCTTGGTTGCGGCGCCGCTTACATGCATTACGCGGCGTGACAGGAGTCGAAACAACACGGCGAAGTGGAACGCGGCTTGCGATTAAGAAATGGTGAACACTTTCAGTTCACGGGCAGGCATCTGGGTCAGGCTTACACTTTCAAATTCGTAAGCTTGTACGGGCATACTGCCATTCCCCGTTACTCTATGGAAAATATTATGAAGAAGATCGCTCTCACGCTTACAGTCGCGATATCGACGTTCTGCGCAATTGCTCCTGCGTTTGCCGCTGATAATCATCACCATCGCGAATGCCATAAGGTGAAGGTGCATCACCACTGGGTTAATCGATGCCACTAAGCTGAGCTTCCTGCTAGAAGCCTGGCGCCGGTAAGCCGTTCCTTCGCGGGAACGGCTTTTGCGCTTTATGGAGCGATTAAAGGTGCTGTAATGGCAATAGAATAGGCGCTTAGCGGGAAAACATTAAAATAAGCCTACAGTGTAAGTGCGGCGGGTGCACACTTGTAGTTAGCGGAATCTAACGCTGAATGCCCGCTTTGCAGACCGCAGCTTTGAAGGAAGATGGAACCCCGGCGGCAACGCTGGCGATTCCGGTCACCAAGCATGTAAAAAGGTCATGGTGAAATGCCGAAAACCATCGCCCGAGCGTTGGAAGCCTTCGAATGTTAAAGAAACCGACCATTTTCTTTCGGCTAAGAGCGGCATTGGCGCGCCACCCGAACGCAATCAGTCTTGGAAGCATTGCATTCTCGGTCATCGTGCTCGTCTCTGCGATGGCGATTCTCCTGCAAGCGCGAAACGACGCGACACTTCGTGCAACCGAAAATGCCGACAACCTCGCGCGCGTGCTGGAACACGACATCACGCACACCACCGAACTCACGGATCTTTCGATCCAGGCTGCCGTCGATGGCGCGGAAGACGCGGACGTCATGCAGTTGCCGCCGCGTTTGCGCAACGAGTTGCTGTTCGACCGGTCCGCCAGCGCTAGCCGCTACATAGGTTCTTTCCTGTGTCTCGATGCGCATGGAAAGATCATCGTCGATTCGGCGAGTATCGTGCCGCGTGGCAACAATCTCGCCGACCGTGTCTGGTTCACCATCCACCGCGACAATCCGGGCATTGGCTTATATGTCAGCCGGCCGCTGCAGTCGCGTCTGATTCCGGGTGAAGTCGATCTGATGTTCAGCCGCCGCGTCAATCGGCCCGACGGATCGTTCGCCGGCGTGGTCGTCGCGGCGTTCCGGCTGGACTACTTCAAGAACCTGCTGTCTGGCGTAAGCGTCGGGCCGGGCGGCATCATCACGCTGCTTCAGGACGACGGCCATGTGATCCTGCGTTATCCCAACGACGGAACCCGCGTCGACGAGAACTTCGCCGGGCGCAAGAATTTTGAGCGGTTCAAGTCGACGGGCGTCAGCTCGTTCTTCGGTGTATCGAAGGACGGTACCGAGCGGCTTTACAACTTCCGGCGCTTCGAGAAGCTCAAGATGATCGTGATCATCGCGCCAACGAGCCATTACGTGTTCGCGGACTGGAACAGCCGGGCGTGGTACATCGGCGTTGTGACACTGCTGCTGGTCTTCGGGCTGGTGTCGGCGGCGCGGCTGTTATCGGTCGAGTTTCAGCATCGGCTGGAAGTCGAGGCGCGTCTGCGCAACATGACACGGGTGGATGGACTTACCGGACTGAGCAACCGGCGCAATCTCGATGAACGCCTGCTGTTCGAATGGCACAGGTCAAAACGTTCGGGCGAACCGCTGGCTATTCTATTCGTGGATATCGACCGCTTTAAAAGTTACAACGATACCTACGGACATCAGTCCGGCGACGACGCGCTGACCGCTGTCGCGCAGGCGATTGCGAAAAGTAGCCAGCGTCCTGGCGATATCACTGCGCGTTTCGGCGGGGAAGAGTTTGTCGTGGTGCTGCCGGAAACGGACAGCAAGGGCGCGACGCTCGTTGCTGCGGCGATACATTGCGCCGTGCACGCGCTTTCGATTGAACATACGGGCAGCGAGCACGGCATGATTACGGTGAGCATCGGGGTTGCATCGACGCAGGCAGACGATATCGCCGATGCACTCGCGTTGATCAGGGCGGCTGACCGCGCGGCTTATCGCGCGAAGGCCTCAGGCCGGAATCAGACGAGCGTGGCCGGGCCTTATAGCGATGAAGTGCTGATCAGCTAGCAATGCGGGCAGCAACTCAGCTTGCGCGCAGCGTCAGCGCGTCATCTCATTTCAGCAACCCGAACACGGCGACCCCATTCGTCGTGCCGACATAGACCTTCCCGGCTGCGATCATCGGCGTGATGAACTTGTTGCCAGCGCCGAACTGATCGCGCGCGCCGGCCTGATTGCTGTTGTACAACTCATGCGCGAGGTTGGTGGCGTCGTAGGCGTGCAGCGCTGCGACCGTGCCATTTTCCGCCGCCCACACAATACCGTTGCTGGCGCCGTTCGCCGAGATGGCGGGCGTTGCGCCGGGATAAGGAAACTGCGTCGGGCTCCGCGAGGACGCCGCGGTGGCGAGCAGTGCGTTAGTGACAGGCAGCGCCTTGAGCGCATCGGTCTGTCCGCCGTAATAGACCACGTTGTTGTAGTACGCAGGCGACCCCCAGATACCACCGGCCAGGACCCCGGTCAGCGTTTGCCAGATGTTGTTCGACGTCGGGCTGAACTTGCCCATGTTGTCTCGATCGACCACGTAGATGTTGTTGTCCTTGCCCGCGCCCACCGCCAGATGCTTGACCGTCCCGTTCGCAGTGGTTTGATCGGGCAGCAGCATTGCGCCTCCTGAGCCGAAATCGTTGTCGGCGGCAGCTTGTGCCACGACATCCGACATGGCGAAGTAGTCGGTGACGGCCGGCGTGGCGGTTGCGGACAGCTTGATGAACGCATCGCCAAGATCACCGTCTGCCGGGAAACCCTGCGCGTTCAGATTCGTGCCGAAGGTGCCGTTGCCATCGATGAAATAAATCGATGTCCCATCCGACGCCATGCCCGAACCCGCCATCCAGATCGATCCCTGGCTGCCGTTCGGCGTCACGGGAAGCGCGCTGGTTTGCTTGAGCGTAGCCGCGCTGTAGGTCATCAGCCAGCCGTTGTAGCTGCCTGACATGCAGTGCGCTGTCCACCCCATGTAGATGTTGCCGTTGACGAGCGTCAGCGCCGCACGCACCGTGTGCAGGGCCGGATTGAAAGTCAGAACTCCATTCACGCCTTCAGCGCCGTTGCCTGGATAGGTTGCAGAAATTTCAGTAGGGCCTCCGAACAATTCTGCACCGGTCGCAAGGTCGATCGCATGCAGGCGGTGATGAACGTTGCCGCTCGCGTCCGTGCTCATGGCAACGGCATAGAGCGCGCCGTTCGCACCGCGCGACCGGTCGATGACCGGCGTGGCCGTAATCCCGATCTCGGGCGTGAGGTCCTGGCAACCGGTATCGAGGCTCGGCGTTTCTCCAGCGCCGGCCAGCGATTTCTGCCACAGTGCGGCACCGCTGTCGGCGTCATAGGCATAGACGCTGTCGTGCTCAGTGACCACGTAGACGACGTTATGCGTCGCTGCGCCTATCGTCAGGCTGGTGACGAAGAGCGGCTGGCCATCGACCTTGCCGTCAGCGGGAAGGAAGCGCAGTTTGCCGAACGTTGCCGAATTGACATTAGCGAGCGTGAGCGTTGTTTCCGCCAGCATCTGACCGGTTCGCGCGAGGTCGTTGTGATGCATCAGCACGTCCGTTGCAAACGAGGGGACGGGCGTTGGCGTGGTGGTCGTCGAACCGGAGTTCGTGCCGCTGGACGCGGGCGTGCTGGGCGTGGCGGGCGTGGCGGGTGTCACGGCGGGTGTGGTCGCGGATGGCGCCGAGCTCGCGCCTGGACTTGCGGTGGTTCCGCTGGCGCCGCTGGCACCGCTGGCACCCCCCGCACTGGCAGACGTGGAAGGACTGCCGCCTGAACCGCCGCCACATGAACCGAGGCATACCGCGATCAGCAATCCTGCACAACTCTCGAACAGACGACGCTGACAGACTGCGTAAACAGCGAATTTGGAGTGCAGAGATTTCACGGCGGTTCTCCCGTGGCAGATGGACACCACAGCACGTGATACCCGCATCGTTCTCGCACGAGTTACTCGTTTCTGATCAGCATGACGAAGCGGCGTGTGGTGTCCCCGATCAGCAAGAAAAGCGCCCGACCAGGCGATGATTCTGCCTGCTTAAAAAGGGCTTAGCTCGCCGGTGCGAACGAGGTTTTCAAATCGCGAATATCTGATGAATGACCCGTTGAAGATGCTCGGGAGGAGAGAGAACCGTATGATGAAAAACGAGGTCCAAGCCGGGCTTGGGCGCAACCCATGACCTCATTGCAAACCCGCAATCACAGCGTCGGCAAAGCGCTTCAAATAGACAGGCGAAGCGTCGGTGATTGCCCAGAACACCATCCCGTTCTGCCGCCACTTGATCAGTGAATACCCTTCACTCGTCTCGGTGGTCATGGCTGCAGGCACCGCTGCATGACCTGCGGTATCAGGGAAAACATAGAGATCGATAGGGTGTTTGAGGTAGTGATAAATCATGACAGCCACCGGCCGATGGTCCACATAGTCAAGTCTTCCACCAACCAATGGAAATCCTTGCGCTTGTGGGTCGACCACAGGAGGTGCGTAATCAATGCGCCCGTTGAACCACGGCTTCACCGTATGCTGGTCGCTTGAAAGCACATCCATGGTCCGCGCTGACATCAGCGCCCGCACGTGGCTCGCAACAATCTCCTGTTCGATCCCGTTCGTTCCACCGGGACGTTGAAAGAACATCATCGAGAAGAACACCAGCGCGCATGCGCAGATCCCGGTGATACCCCCGCCGGCAAACAGCAAGCCTGCGGAGCGCATCGGCCAGTTCAACGAGAACCACCGCTTCTTTTCGTGTTGTTCGTTGAGCCGCGCGCGCACCTGAGCGTGCAGCGACGAAGGCGCGCGTTCGTACAGCGATCCATCGCGCAGCTTCTCGGCGAGTGACACGTTGTTTTCAGTTTCCACGCTTGGACTCCTCGGCGCCGGCAGGCGGTGTTTTCACCAGACGAATGGCAGGGTGTTCCGGATTGCCTTGCGCTATGCGCACTGCACTGCACAACAGTCGCCGCGCGCGCGAGAGCCGCGACATGACCGTGCCAATAGGAATGCCCGCAACCTGCGCCACGTCCTTGTAACTCATGTCCTCCAGTTCACGCAGCACGATCACCTCACGAAATTCCACCGGCAACATGGCAAGCGCGCGATGCACGAGATCCGTCTCGTCCTGTCGCACCGCCATCTTCTCGGGGTCGTCGCAGCTTTCGTCGGACCAGCCGGGAAGCTGTTCATCGACTTGCAGCGAGTCGTCGTAGGGCGTGGAGTCCGCCTGATGATGATGCTTGCGCCACTCCGTGAACCACGTATTACGCACGATCGCGAGCAGCCATGCGCGCGGGTTGTCACCGGTATAGCCATCGAAGAAACGGAAAGCCCGCAGGAAAGCTTCCTGCACGACGTCGTCAGCTTCGGTCGCGCTGCCGCTCAACCAGCGGGCGAGGTTATACGCCGCGTCCAGATGCGGCAGCATCACCTGATCGAAGCGATTCGGCGGGGACTTCCCCATCGGTGTTCTCCTGACTACTCCAGCTGCGAAAGGACGCAAGCACTCAATCTAACTTACCGGCGCTGGCATCGACTTATTCCCCGTTACGCGAGTTTGCGGAAAAAATAAACCTGGAATAAGGCAGGGCGTATTGCAGTTCGATGAGCATGGGGCAATCAAACCCATTTCCAACACTACAAGGAACCCGTCATGCGTGACATTGCGAAAGATATAGCGGAGCCCAAAACACTCGGCGAACATGGCGCCAAAAGGCGCACCGCGCTGAGCTGCATGGCGTGGGCCGGCGCCGGCATGCTATGGACGCTCAGCGGTGGCGTCCCCGGCTCGAAGCTCTTGGGCGGCACGGCGCAAGCTGCCCAGGTCGACCGTCACGCGTTCAGCTTCGTGCAGGTCAGCGACAGTCACATAGGCTTCAGCAAGGACCCGAATCTCGATCCGGCGAGCACGCTTAAGGAAGCCGTCGACACGATCCGCGCGTCGAACCAGAAACCTGCATTCATGATCCATACCGGCGACATCAGCCATCTGTCAAAGCCGGGCGAGTTTGATACGGCCGCGCAAATCATCGGCAGCGCGGGACTCGATGTCCACTACGTGCCTGGCGAACACGACGTACTGGTCGACGACGGCAATGCGTATTTCGAACGCTTCTCGAAGCCCGCCGATAAAAAATGGTACAGCTTCGACCAGAGCGGGGTTCATTTTATCGGTTTGACGAATGTGCTGAACATGCGCGGCGGCGGCCTGGGTTATCTCGGCGATGAACAACTTGCATGGCTGAAACAAGACCTGGCGCGCCGTTCGAGCAGCACGCCGCTTGTCGTGTTTGCGCACATCCCGCTGTGGTCGTTGTATCCGCAATGGGGATGGGGCACCGATGACAGTGCGCAAGCATTGAGCATGATGAAACGCTTCGGGTCTGTGACGGTTCTGAACGGCCACGTGCATCAGGTGGCGCAGAAGGTGGAGGGCGACATCAGCTTCTACTCGGCAATGTCAACAGCCTTTCCGCAACCTGTGCCGGGCACGGCGGCAGGCCCCGGTCCAATGAAAGTTCCTGCCGACACGCTGCGCACCTTGCTCGGCGTTCGGTCCGTGAATTACGTGCCAGGTCACATGGAACTTGCCGTCGTCGACACGAGGTTGAGCGTATGAACCTTCTTTCTACTCTACGGGTGGTACGGATTGCAACGCTGCTTATCGCAACCAGCGGTGCAACGGGTCCTGCATTTGCCGATGTAGGACCCACGGCCGCGGTCGTCATCGATAATTTTTCGTTCAGTCCCGCGCAGTTGTCGGTGGCGGCCGGAGCGACCGTGACGTGGGAAAACCGTGACGATATCCCTCATACCATCGTCAACGATGCTACGCCGCGCACGTTCAAGTCACCGCCGCTCGACTCCGGCGAGAAATTCTCTCAGGTGTTCGTCAAGCCCGGTACGTCCCGGTACGTATAAGTACTTCTGTTCCTTGCACCCGCATATGACGGGGACGATCGTCGTGAAATAGGCAAGCACGCAATCACGCGCCATGCCGCACGCCCACGCGATACCAGGTGACCTGCCTGTACGTTTCGCCAGGGCTCACGATCACACTGCCGGCATCCGGCATGTTGACCTGGTTCGGAAACGCGCCCGCCTGCAGGCACAGGCCGGCGTGTTTGCCGTAGCGCCGGCCATGCCGTCCGACGATGCCATCGAGATGATTGCCCGTATAGAACTGCACGCCGGGTGCATTCGTGCCCATGGTCAGTTCGCGGCCGCTGCCCGGGTCGTAAAGGCGCACCACGGGCCTGTGTGAATCACCGCGTTCGCCCACTACATAACAATGATCAAAACCACCTGCGCGCGACAACTGATCGTGCGGCCAGTCGAGCCGTGCACCCAGCGGGGCGCTCGCGCGAAAATCAAACGCGTGGCCCGCGACTTCGGCGCGGCCCTCAGGGATCAGGGCGGCATCGACTTCAAAAAAGGTATCGGCGTCTATGGAGATGACATGGCCGCGGATATCGGCTGTGTCGTCGCCCGAGAGATTGAAGCACGCGTGGTTCGTGAGGTTGACGGGCGTCGGCGCGTCGGACACCGCTTCGTATGCGAGCGTGAGCGTGCCGTCGTCGTCCAGCGTATAGCGCAACGTGGTCGATACCGCGCCGGGAAATCCCGCCTCACCTTCCGGCGATTCATGCGTGAGTTCGATACCGCCATCGACTTCCTGCGCGTCCCATAACGCCCGGTGAAACCCCGCCGCGCCACCATGCAGCAGGTTGCCGCCTTCGTTGCGATCGAGCGAATAGGCCACGCCGCCAAGCGCGAAGCGCGCGTTCTCGATGCGGTTCGCCCAGCGTCCGATCACGCCGCCAAGATACGCATGGCCGGCGAAGTATTCGGCGGGGGTGTCGTGGCCCAGCAGCACGTCCGCCACGCGGCCTGCGCGGTCGGGCGCGTTCCATGAAACCAGCGTCGCGCCCAGGTCACTGATCGCCACGCGCATGCCGTGCGCATTGCGCAGCGTGAACAGCCGGGCGACATCGCCGCCGGGCAGCGCACCCCAGCGTTCGGCGCTTACGCGGACAGAGCCTGGTCGGGCGATGGTAGGCATGGCAGCGAGGTTCATGAAAGAGGGATCAGCCTGGCTGGCCGCATGGCGCGACGGGCAGCCGCTCCTGATACTCGCGCGGCGTGCAGTCGAGCTCGCGCCGGAATACGGCGTACATGTATTGCAACGACGTAAAGCCACATCGGATGGCGACTTCCGCGCTGGAAAGGTCGTGGCGCGCGAGAAGCTGCTTCGCGACATCGAGCTTGTGGTTAAGGATCTCCTGATGCACCGTATGACCGAGTTCACGCCGGAAATAATCCTCAAGCGAGGAGCGCGATACGCCAACATAATCGGCCACCTGTTCGGTCTTGATGCCCTGGCACGCGTACTGCCGGATGTAGTGGCGAGCACGCATGACATAGGGGCTCGAAACCGGTTGATGGCGTGTCGATTCAAGCACGTTGATGCCGACAGGCGGCACGAGAATCCGTCTGCCATGGAATCGGGCACCGCCCAGCATCTGATGAAGCAGATGCGCGGCGGTTCGGCCCATTTCCTCGGTACCCTGAATGACTGAAGAAAGCGGTATGCGTGTAAGCGAGCGCGTCAACGGATCGTTGTCTATGCCGATGATCGCAACCTGTTCAGGCACGGGTATGCCCGAAATAAGGCACGCCTGAAGCAAGTGACGCGCGCGGGCATCGGTGACGGCGATTACACCAACGGGCTTCGGCAGACTCTCCAGCCACGATGTCAGTTGCGCACTTGCCTGACTCCAGACCGGCGCGCTGGTCGGCAATCCGCGATGAATATCGGCTTCAAGTCCATCCGCCGCAAGCAGCGCCTTGAATGCCAATTCGCGTTCCTGCGCCCAGCGGTTCTCGGGCGACTCTGGCAGGCTATAGAGCGCGAAACGCTGCAGGCCCGCGCCGATCAGATGGGTGTACGCCAATGACATGAGCTTGGCGTTATCGGTGGCAATGTAGGGCAGGTTGGCCGGATAACATGCGCAGTCCGCATACGATGAACCCACTGCAACCACGGGCAACTGCGAATCGCCGAGCGCCTCGGCCACGGCAGGATCGTCGAAGTCCGCGATGATGCCATCGCCTTCAAAGCGTTCAATCCCGTTAAGCCGGCAGCGGAAATCCTCCTCCAGGAACAGGTCCCACGCAACGCGCGTAGAGAGCAGGTAGTTGCCAATGCCCGTGATCACCTCGCGGTCATACACCTTGTTCGCGTTGAACAGCAGCGCGATCCTGTGCGAAGCCTGAGCGGTCTGGGGTCGTGTCATCGAGCTCCGGACGGGTCTCGCGCCGCATTGCAGCGAGATGCCCGTCATCTCCGTTGCGGCGCAATATGCGCCTCTGTGTTTTGTTCTCGCCGCTTTTTAGCGTTTGCTGATTCTAGGCCTCGTGACAGGTCTGCCGCCAGCCTGATTTCCACTTAGCCCAAGAATCACCATGCGCGCTGGCGGATTTCGCAATTGCCCCGAGGCGGACCAAGCTGGCAGCATGGCGTCACATTAAAAGACGGAGACGCCCATGTCGTATTTCGAACACCTGCCGGCCGTGCGCTATGAAGGCCCTGAGTCCGACAACCTGTTTGCCTTCCGTCACTACGACCGCGACAAGCTGGTGCTCGGCAAACGCATGGAAGATCACTTGCGGCTCGCCGTCTGCTACTGGCATTCCTTTGTGTGGCCGGGCGTGGACATGTTCGGGCAGGGCACGTTTCACCGGCCGTGGCAGCAACCCGGCGACGCCATAGAACGTGCGCATCTGAAGGCCGACGCCGCCTTCGAGTTTTTCGCAAAACTCGGCGCGCCGTACTACACCTTCCACGATACCGACGTCGCCCCCGAAGGCGACAGCATCAAGCACTACGTCAACAACTTCAAAGGCGTGACCGACTATCTTGCGGCCAAGCAGGAAGAGACGGGTATCAAGCTGCTGTGGGGCACGGCAAACCTCTTTTCGCATCCGCGTTATGCTGCGGGCGCTGCAACCAGTCCGAATCCCGAAGTGTTTGCTTTTGCGGCCACGCAGGTTTTCCAGGCGCTGGAAGCGACGCATCGTCTGGGTGGCGAGAACTATGTGCTGTGGGGCGGGCGCGAAGGTTATGACACGCTGCTGAACACCGACCTCAAGCGCGAACGCGACCAGCTCGGTCGCTTTCTCAACATGGTCGTGGAGCACAAGCACAAGACCGGCTTCAAGGGCGCTCTGCTGATCGAACCGAAGCCGCAGGAGCCGACCAAACATCAATACGATTACGATGTCGCCACCGTCCACGGGTTTCTCACGCAGTTTGGTTTGCAAAATGAAATCCGCGTGAACATAGAAGCAAATCACGCAACGCTCGCGGGTCATTCATTTCACCATGAGATCGCGACGGCTTATGCGCTCGGCATCTTCGGCAGTGTCGATGCAAACCGCGGCGACCCGCAAAACGGCTGGGACACCGATCAGTTTCCGAATAGCGTTGAAGAGTTGACGCTTGCGCTCTATGAGATCCTGAAGCACGGCGGCTTTAGCACAGGCGGCATGAATTTCGATGCAAAAGTGCGGCGCCAGAGCGTTGCCCCCGAGGACTTGTTCTACGGCCATATTGGCGCTATCGATGTCATTGCGATTGCCCTGGAACGAGCGGCCGTACTGATTGAAAACGACAAGCTGGAGGAATTCAAGAAGCACCGTTATGAAGGCTGGGATACGGAATTCGGCCGCAAGATTCTCTCGGGCGGTTACTCTCTTGAATCGCTTGCCATTGACGCACTCGGACGCCGCGTTAACCCTCAGCATGTGAGCGGGCAACAGGAGTATCTGGAGAACATCGTCAACCGGGCGATTTACGGCTGACGTTAAAGTCTGAAAGCCTCAAGGAAAAACGTTAAAGCGCCCGGCTGATTTCGCAATTGCGCCAGATGCGCATAAAGGCCAGGCTAAGCAAAAATCCAAAGACACAAGCTTTCGTAAAACGACGACCGTGAACACGAATTCGCGGCGCACGCAGTAGATTCCGCCGACGTCTCTTTCTCTCGCACATGCGTGGCCGTGACCGGCTACGCAGGGGATGCATCGGCTAGTCAACCATAAAAAAGGAGTGAGACATGAAGTCTGCAATGCGGAAGTCTGCAATGCGCCGTTCAATTCTGGCCACGTTCGCGTGCGGTGCGATGTTCGCCAGCGTATCCCTGATTCCATCGCTTGCGCATGCCAGTAAGGACAAACCCGAGATCGGTTTTTGTATCGATGACTTGCGGGTCGAGCGTTGGTCACGCGACCGCGACTATTTCGTTGCAGCAGCGACCAAGCTGGGCGCGAAGGTCTCGGTGCAATCCGCCGATGCCAGCGAGGCGCGCCAGATCTCGCAGATCGAAAATCTGATCTCGCGCGGAGTCGATGTCATCGTGATCGTGCCTTTCAATTCGAAGACGCTCGGCAATGTAGTTGCCGAAGCGCACAAGGCGGGTATCAAGATCGTGTCTTATGACCGCTTGATTCTCGATGCAGATGTCGATGCCTACATTTCCTTCGACAACGAAAAAGTCGGCGAAATGCAGGCGCAAGGGGTCTTCAACGCGCAGCCCAAGGGCAATTACTTTTTGCTGGGCGGCGCACCGACCGACAACAACGCGAAGATGTTGCGTGAAGGTCAGATGAAGATCCTGAAGCCGGCCATCGATCGCGGTGACATCAAGGTCGTCGGTCAGCAATGGGTGCCGGAATGGAGCGCCGCGACCGCGCTGCGCATCACCGAAGATGCGTTGACGGCGAACAACAACAAGATCGACGCTATCGTGGCGTCCAACGACGGCACGGCCGGCGGCGCCATTCAGGCGCTTGCCGCGCAGAAACTGGCGGGCAAGGTGCCCATTTCGGGCCAGGACGCAGACCTGGCCGCAGTCAAGCGCCTCGTTGACGGCACGCAGACCATGACGGTGTACAAGCCGCTCAAGCTGATTGCGGGCGACGCAGCCAAGCTCGCTGTCGATCTGGCGAAAGGACAGCCGCCTGCCTTCAACGCCAAGTACGACAACGGCAAGAAGCAGGTCGATACCGTGTTGCTGCAGCCGACGCTCCTGACGAAGGCCAATGTCGATACCGTCATCAAGGACGGTTTCTATACCCAGTCGCAACTGGCTGGCAATTGACACTTGGTGCATGGATGAGCGGCGCGTGAGGGTCTGAAGAGCGCTTCTATAGCGGCCTTCACGCGCAATCACGTCAGGGACATATGCATGGCAAATGCGCTGCTGGAAATGCACGGCATCGTCAAGACGTTTGGCGGGGTGAAGGCGCTCGACGGTATCGACCTGGTGGTGGCGCCCGGTGAATGCGTCGGCTTGTGCGGCGAAAATGGCGCGGGCAAGTCGACGCTGATGAAGGTCCTCTCAGGCGTCTATCCGCATGGAACATGGGATGGCGAGATCCTTTGGGAGGGTGAGCCTTTACGTGCGATGAACATCCGCGATACCGAGAACGCCGGCATTGTCATCATCCACCAGGAACTGATGCTCGTGCCGCAATTGTCCGTCGCGGAAAACATCTTCCTCGGCAATGAAATCACGTTGAGCGGCGGCCGGATGAACTATGCCGCGATGTATCAGCGCGCCGACGAATTGCTGCGCGGCCTCAACATCAGCGGCATCAACGTCGCGCAGCCTGTGATGAACTACGGCGGTGGTCATCAGCAACTGATCGAGATTGCGAAGGCCTTGAACAAACGCGCGAAGCTGCTGATTCTGGATGAACCATCGTCGTCATTGACGGCAAGCGAGATCAGTATCCTGCTCGATATAGTGCGCGATCTGAAGAAGCGAGGCGTCGCGTGCGTCTATATCTCGCACAAGCTCGATGAAGTCGAAGCCGTATGCGACACAGTCACCGTGATCCGCGATGGCAAGCACGTCGCCACGCAGCCCATGAAGGGTTTGGGGACGGACGCCATCATTGCGATGATGGTGGGCCGCGAAATCAAGAATCTGTTTCCACGGGAGCCGCATGAGATTGGCGAGGTGATTTTCGAGGCCAGGAACGTAACGTGTCTCGACGTCACCAATGCGCAGCGAAAGCGCGTGGACAACGTTTCTTTCTCGCTGCGCAAGGGCGAGATTCTCGGCGTGGCAGGGCTGGTGGGTGCAGGGCGGACGGAACTGATGCAGGCCATCTTCGGCGCGTATCCCGGGGTGAGCGAGGCGGATGTTTATCTGAATGGCAAGAAACTGAAGATCAGGACGCCCGCCGATGCCATCAATGCCGGTATCGGGATGGTGCCGGAAGACCGGAAGCGCCATGGCATCGTGCCGCAACTCGGGGTGGGTCATAACATCACGTTGGCTGTCCTCACACGCTTCGCAAAGGGCGGCCGTATCGATTCCGCTGCGGAACTCGACACCATTCACACCGAGATGAAGCGGTTGTCGGTTCGCGCCGCGACGCCCATGTTGTCCATTGCGAGCTTGTCGGGCGGCAACCAGCAGAAGGCCGTGCTGACCAAGATGCTGCTGACGAACCCCGCCATCCTGATCCTCGATGAACCCACTCGTGGTGTGGATGTCGGCGCCAAGTTCGAGATCTACAAGCTGATGTTTGCGCTGGCGCGGCGAGGGGTATCGATCATCGTCGTATCATCGGAGCTCAATGAAGTACTTGGTGTCAGCGACCGCGTGCTCGTGATAGGCGAAGGCGAACTGCGCGGCGATTTCATCAACGAAGGACTGACGCAAGAACATATCCTGGCTGCAGCCATTGGCGCGCCATCCCAGGCAACCCCTATTCAAGCGAGCGTCGCATGACACCTGACGTGACTTCGTCCCCAAAGCGCAGCACAGCCGGTAATGTGCGCACGAGTTCCGGTCAACGCTTCAGGCAAGTGTTCACGCGCTATAAGCTGCTTGCGCTGCTGCTTGCGGTTGCGGTCATCTGGATCTTCTTTTCATTCCTGACCGATGGCGCGTTCGTCACGCCGCGAAACCTGTCGAACCTTCTCAGGCAGATGTCGATTACCGGCATGCTTGCATGCGGCATGGTCTTCGTGATCATTGCCGGTGAGATCGACTTGTCGGTTGGATCGCTGCTTGGACTGCTCGGCGGCGTGGCCGCGATTCTCGATGTTTCATATCACTGGTCAATCCAGTTCACGGTGCCCGCCGTGATGCTGCTTGGCGTCGCGATCGGGCTCTTCAATGGATGGTGGTCCACGTATCTGCGGGTGCCCTCGTTCATTGTGGGTCTCGGCGGGATGCTGGCCTATCGCGGCGTGCTGCTCGGGGTGACGGGCGGCTCGACTATCGCGCCTGCATCGGAGCATCTGGTCTTCATCGGGCAGGGGTACTTGCCCCGACTGGCCGGCAACGCACTGGCACTGGTCATGTTCGTGATACTCGTTGCGTTGACCGTGCGTCAGCGGCAGAACCGGCAGCGATACAAGCTCGCCGTCGTGCCGCTCTGGCAGGATGGCGTCAAGATAATCGCGGCAGGTCTGGTGCTGGTTGCGTTCGTGACGACGCTGAACCGGTATGGCGGGATCCCGGTGCCTGTACTGTTGCTGCTGGCGCTGCTTGGGATCTTTACCTACATTGCCACGCAGACCGTGTTTGGCCGGCGCATCTATGCCGTGGGTTCCAATCTCGAGGCGACCCGTTTGTCGGGCGTGAATACCAATCGCGTGAAGCTGATGATTTTCGCGCTGATGGGATTGATGTGCGCGCTTGGCGGGCTGATCAACACCGCACGGTTGGCGGCGGGGTCGCCATCTGCGGGGACGATGGGCGAACTGGATGCAATCGCGGCATGTTTTATCGGCGGGACATCGATGCGCGGCGGTTCCGGCACGGTGTACGGAGCGCTGATTGGTGCGCTGGTGATGGCAAGCCTCGACAACGGCATGTCGATGCTCGATGTCGATTCTTACTGGCAGATGATCGTGAAGGGCGGGATCCTGGTGCTGGCGGTGTGGATCGATGTGATTTCAGGGGATCGACGTTAGGGCGATACCGGGGGCGTGCACGCGCCCCCGAGCGTCAGGCACTATACGGTCCAATCCAGAATCACCTTTCCGCTCTGCCCGGAAAGCATGGCGGCAAACGCTTGCTGATAATCATCGACCGCAAACCGATGCGTCAGGATCGGCGAAAGATCAAGCCCGCTCTGCAACATGGCCACCATCTTGTACCAGGTCTCGAACATCTCGCGTCCGTAGATGCCCTTGATTTCCAGTCCCTTGAAGATGACCTGGGTCCAGTCTATCGCCATCTCCGCTGGCGGAATGCCCAGCATCGCGACCTTGCCGCCATGATTCATGGCCTCGAGCAGCCCCTTGAATGCACTCGGCACGCCGGACATTTCCAGTCCCACGTCGAAGCCTTCCGTCATGTGAAGTTCCGCCATCACATCGCGCAGTGCAGTCTGCGTAACATTCACTGCCCGCGTGGCCCCCATCTTCCGCGCAAGTTCGAGGCGATATTCGTTCACGTCGGTAATCACCACATTGCGTGCGCCAACATGTTTTGCAATCGCCACGGCCATGATGCCGATAGGGCCTGCGCCTGTGATCAACACGTCTTCGCCGACGAGATTGAACGACAAGGCCGTGTGCGTGGCGTTACCGAACGGATCGAAGATCGCCGCGAGGTCATCGGAGATTTCCGGCGGGATCTTGAAGGCGTTGAACGCCGGAATCACCAGGAATTCAGCGAACGCGCCCGGCCGGTTCACACCGACGCCGACCGTGTTGCGACACAAATGCCGCCGTCCCGCACGGCAATTACGGCAGAAGCCGCACGTGATATGTCCTTCACCCGAGACGCGATCGCCAATTGCGAATCCGCGTACCTCTTGTCCCATTTCCACGATCTCGCCAACATATTCGTGCCCCACATGCATGGGAACGGGAATGGTTTTTTGAGCCCAGTCATCCCATTTCCAGATATGGATGTCGGTGCCGCAGATCGCGGTGCGCGTGATGCGGATCATCACGTCGTTGTGCCCGACCTCGGGCTTCGCCACGTGCGTCAGTGTCAGCCCCGGTGCGCGTTCCAGCTTGGCCAATGCTTTCATGATGGTCTCGATGTCCTAGATGATGCCGAGTGAACGGCCGACACGCGCGAACGCATCGACGGCGCGATCGATTTGCTCCGGCGTATGCGCGGCGCTCATCTGCGTGCGGATGCGGGCGCGACCCTTGGGCACGACCGGAAACGAAAAGCCGATCACGTAGACACCTTCCTGCAGGAGTGCATCGGCCATGCGGGACGCAACCTGGGCGTCGCCGAGCATCACGGGGATGATCGGATGTTCGCCGGGCACGAGCGTAAAGCCGAGCGCGCTCATGGCGTTGCGAAAACGCGCGCCGTTGCTGCTTACACGCGAGCGCAACTCGGCGCCTTCGGCGCTGCCGAGCAGTTCAAGCACCTTGAGCGTGGCCGCGGCAATGCTCGGCGTGAGCGTGTTGGAAAACAGGTAGGGACGGGAGCGCTGGCGCAACAACTCGACAATCTCGCGGCGCGCGGCAACATAGCCACCCGATGCGCCGCCGAGCGCCTTGCCGAGCGTACCCGTGATGATGTCGATGCGCGAAAGCACGCCGCAATGTTCAGGCGTGCCGCGCCCATGCTCGCCGATAAACCCCACAGCGTGCGAATCGTCGACCATCACGAGCGCGCCATAACGGTCCGCCAGATCGCAGATGCCGGCGAGATCGGCAAAGATGCCGTCCATTGAAAACACGCCGTCGGTTGCGATCAGCTTGAAGCGCGCGCCGGCTGCGTCGGCTTCACGTAGCCTGGTTTCCAGATCGGCGAGATCGTTATTCTTGTAGCGATAGCGCTTTGCCTTCGACAAACGCACGCCGTCGATAATGCTCGCGTGATTGAGTTCGTCGCTGATGATCGCGTCGGACTCGTCGAGCAAGGTCTCGAACAAGCCGCCATTGGCGTCGAAGCAACTCGAATAAAGAATGCAGTCGTCCGTTTGCAAAAACGACGCCAGCGCCTGTTCGAGTTCCTTGTGAACGCTTTGTGTGCCGCAGATGAATCGCACCGAGGCCATGCCGAAACCATCGCGGTCGAGGCCTGCTTTCGCTGCTTCGATCAGGCGGGGATCATTGGCCAGGCCGAGATAATTGTTGGCGCAGAAGTTGAGCACTTCGTCGCCGGCGGCGAGCTGGATATCGGCTGATTGAGGACTGGATATGACGCGCTCGGACTTGTAGAAACCGTCTGCGCGGATTTGGTCGAGCGTATTGCGTGCATGTGCAATATACGGATCATGCATGGACTGGTCTCCTGTGTAATGCGAGGTCCGCTGGGCCACTTGTGATGGCTTTGCGTCCAATGGCGGTTTGTTGCGCTGAGCTTCTTGATCAGGCATCAGCTTAGCTGATTTGATCGTGATCCCGAACAGCATTTTGCGGCGGCCAAGCGCCTGAATGCGCCGCCAGAAAAATACGGTGGTGTTGGGCGACAGTATCTGGCACGGCTAGCCGCCCGCCCCCGCCCTTAAACTGCCGCGATCATTCCCTGGCCCGCATCCTGGTCCGTCGCGATCGGCGATGCGTCGGCGCAAACCCGGTTACGCCCCGAGTCTTTCGCCCGATAAAGCTGCGCATCCGCCGCTCCGATTACGCTGTCCTCGGTCACGCGCGCTGTGCTGCGTGCACAATCCACGACCACCACGCCGAAGCTCGCGGTAGCACGTATCTCGCGTCCGTCCCATGCTTTCGACGCAGCCATTTCGAATGCCTGCCGGATGCGTTCTGCGAGCGCCGTGGCGCCGGCAATATCGGTTCGCGGCAACAGCAGGACGAATTCTTCTCCGCCATAGCGAATGACGCTGTCCACGTCATGGCGTGTGTGCGCGAGCAACAAGGCTGAAAATGTCCGGATGACTGCGTCGCCGGCGGGGTGGCCGTAACTGTCGTTGATCTGTTTGAACTGGTCGATGTCGCACAGGACCACCGCGAGTTTCGACCGGGTTTCGCGTGCTCGCTGGAGTTCCGCGTTGAACAGCACGTCGGTGAGGTAGCGCCGGTTGAAACAACTTGTCAGGTAGTCGCGAACCGACAGATTCCTGAGCAGCGCGTGCTGGCAGAACTCGTCGCGTGCGAGCCGGTTATGGCGGCGGGCAGTGACGTAACCGAGGGCGTTGGTAAATATGAGCAGCATGGACGAAGTCAGCAGCGACGACGGATCGAGCATGCGCGACGCCGAGGAAATGGCGATAAATGCAAACGTCGCCGCCACGCTGATCGCAAGAGCGTAGACCAGCTTGTTCGGAATGAAGTTGTAGGCGACGATCAACATGATGCACATGGACATCTCGTGAACCGACATTCCGCCCGACCGCAGCCACGTGATCAGCATGAAGACCGCGAAGCCGACGATTTCCACCACGCTCGCCGCTGCACGCAGCGCGGGGACGGAATTGCGCTGTGCGCTTGCGGCACGCAAACAGATTGCGCAGGTCAGCCCGACCAGGCAGCGCGCCAGAAACAGCAGGAGAGCCGCCCGGGAATAGCCAAGGGCGCCGACGTCGGTGATGGCGAAGGCGATGTAGAAAAGGCTGCAGAAAACGAGCGTCCGCACGAGCGCAGTGTGGTGCGCGACGCGCTGATAACGCTGGAACTCGTGTTCCACCGACGCGTCTTCGAACTCCGACCATAGCCTGTCAAGTTTGAAATTCGTCCCGGCGTCAAACCGTGAAATTTCGGTCAGTTCTGCCATCTCTCGCCATTTTTTCGATGTCGCCGTTTGGGGCAACATGATAAGTCATTTTTATCGTGCGCAAGATAGCGCGCATTGGAATGCAATTATCAGTACGCGAGCGGCCCGATTGAAGGTTTTTATTTGAAGTCGGCCTAGCCGGAAAATAACCTATCTCAAAATACATTAAATTAACTGATCTGCAGCGCGTAAGCTGTCACATGAACAATAGCCTGCCGACCGATACGCTCATCTCTTGTGAAAACGAGCCGATTCAAGCCCCTGGGAGCATCCAGCCGCACGGGGCACTGATCTGTTTCGCCTCGGACGGCCGTGTGCTGGCACGCAGCAGCACGGCCGAAATATGGCTGGGTACCTTGCCCGGAATTGGCGAGGCGCTGACTCCGCGCTATCTGAACGCCTCAGCACGCATTGCGATCGATGCCGCCCTTCAAGACCCCAGCCACGCCGGCGACAGCGTCGAGTGGGAAAGAAGTGACGGCATGCGATTTGACCTGGTCATGCATTGGTCCGACGATAACCTGATGGTCGAGTGGGAGCATATCGCCGACCAGACCGTCATGCTGGCGCATTACGCAGCGCTCGCCCGGAGCACGATCCGGCGTTTGCAGGAGCGCAAGTACACATCGGTCAACGAAGTGCTGCAGGCCGCGGCGGACACCGTCAGGGTCATGACCGAATGCGACCGGGTGATGGCGTACCGGTTTCTCGCGGACGATAGCGGAGAGGTCATTGGCGAGTCGCGTCGGGAAGACCTGGTGTCGTACCTGTATCAGCGTTTTCCCTCCGGGGACATCCCCGCACAAGCGCGCCGGCTTTATGTGCTGAGTCCGATCCGGCAGATCTCCTCGGTCAACGCTGTCGCTGTGCCGATCGAACCCTTGTTGAATCTTGAAACGAATCGCCCTTACGATCTCAGCCACTCCGTCTTGCGCAGTGTGTCGCCGGTTCATATCGAATATCTGAAGAACATGGGCGTTGCTGCTTCAATGAGCATTTCCATTGTCATCAACGAGCGCCTGTGGGGCATGATCGCCTGCCACCATATGAGCGACCACCGCGTTCCTCATGCAATCCGGCTGTCGTGCATCTTGTTCATGGAAGTGGTGACCATCCTGCTTCAGCAACTCGAACTCGAACAACGCGTCACGGCCGAGCAAAGCGTGCGGGTCCTGGGCGCGGAAGTGGCCTTTGCGATGCGGCAAGCCGACGATCCCGTCGCAGGGCTGGTGGCCGCGGCAAGCGGCATTTCGGCAATGATCGGAAGCGATGCGGTGGCGATTGTCGTCGATGGCCAGACCGTGATGCTCGATGCACCCTGGCTCGTCGATAAAGCGGCGCTCCTTGGTATTGCGGAGCACATGCGCGAAGCGGGTTCCGACTTGATCGTCATTGAATCGCTCGCCGACACGCAGCCGCACCTGATCAGGCCAATGACACCAACGGGCGTTGCCGCGGGACTGCTTGCCATTCAAATGAACGGCGACGCGCGCATCACGATCATCTGGTTGCGCAACGAACTCGTGCAAACGATCAACTGGGCGGGTGCGCCGGACAAAGTGGTCGCGATGGGGCCGAACGGAGCGCGTCTCACGCCGCGCGCTTCGTTCGAATCGTGGAAACAGGTCGTGACCGGACGTTGCCGCGCCTGGACGGAGACCGACGTTTTCGCCGCGCGCGAACTCAAGTCTATTTTGCAGGACGTCGCGCTGCAGCGTTTGCGCGACGCGGATCGCTCCCGGATGATTTTGTTGGCCACGCTCGCTCACGATTTGCGCGATCCGCTGCAATCGGTGGATCTGGCGGTCCAGCTCATGCGCAGCGGTCTGGCGAGCGTGCAAGACGCGGCGCAGCGTGTGGAGGGATCGACACGGCGAATGCAATCGCTCATCACCTACATACTCGATGTCAGCCGCATCAGAGCGGGCATGGGCCTGATCCTCGAGCGCCGGAAAACGCCGCTGACCGAATCATTGAATGCGACGGTCAATCAGCTTCGCCAGACTTACCCGGGCATCACCATAGAATATGCATGTCCTGAACTGGGCGATGCCGAACTCGATGAAGACCGGTTTGCGCAAGCCCTCGGGAACCTGGTCAATAATGCGCGCCAGCATGGGGACATGAGCGAACCGATCCGGATTACCGGGGCGCTGAATGGGGTCCTCAGAACGATTGCAATTCGCAACCGTTTGTTGCGCAAACAGACGGTGTCGTTTGCGCGACTGGTGGATCCCTTCAAGAGCGGTGCGCTTGCCAGTCCGAACAACAAGGGCGGAATGGGCCTTGGTCTCTACATTGCCAATGCCATCGTCAGAGGCCATGGTGCAACGCTCGATGCAGTCTTCACCGATAATGAAGCGTGTTTCACCGTGACAATTTAGCCTTGCAGGAGGACGGCGGCCCATGAATGACTTCATTTTGCCGCCGCAGGAAAATCGCGCGAAGCTCTGGCGCGAGCCGTCGTTGTTCAATACAGAGTTCCTGCGTGCGACCTATCCGACGCATACCTTCCCGCAGCATTCCCACGACGAATACGCGCTTGGTTTTATCGAACGTGGCGCGCAGATGTTTTCCGAAGGCCAGCGCGAGCGCACGGTCATGCCGGCCGGCACGATCTGCGTAATCAACCCGGGCCAGTTCCACGAGGGCGGCCCGGCGACCGAGGGCGGATGGGACTATCGGATGATCTATCTGCCGCGTTCGGCACTGGCGAACATCCTTGGTATTGAGGGAGCATTGCCGGAAAGTGCCTTACCGTATTTCAATGACCCTGTAATCGACGATCCCGCCTTGGTTCGCGTGATGCGGGCAGCGCATTCGTGCTCGGAATCACCGGACGTGTCGTGGCTGGAAAAAAGCACCCGGCTTACGCTGGCGCTTCGCCAGCTCGCGTCGCGCCACGGACAGGGCGAGCGGCCTGGCTTTCTGCCGGGCGCCGCGTCTGGTGCAGTCACGCGTGCGCGTGAATATATCGACAGTTGCATTGAAGCGAACCCGACACTCGATGAAATCGCCACTGCAGCCGGCCTGAGTTCCTTCCATTTGTTGCGTCAGTTCAAGCTTGCTGTCGGCTTGCCGCCCCACGCCTATCTGATGCAACGGCGCGTTGACCAGGCAAGGCGGTTGTTGCTCAAAGGTCACCCGCTTCGCGAAGTGGCGATCAGGGTCGGCTACGCAGACCAGGCCCATTTCAGCCGTGAATTCCGCCGCTTCTATGGCGTCTCGCCAAGCACCATTCGTTAAATAAACCGCAAGATTCTTCAAATCGCATCGTCAGCCTGCGTCCATGATGGGAATGCGGTTCAAGCCCGTTTTTTCAATCACTAGCCGAGGTAACAAGATGCCGTTAGTCAGAGTCGATTTGTCCAGGGATGCATCCCCGGAAGTGGTCAGTGGCATCAGCGATGCCATCTACGAAGCCATGATCACCGTGGCGAACGTGCCCGTGCACGACAAGTTCCAGGTATTTTCGCGTCATGCCGCGAACGAAATCATTTACCCGAAAGAGGGATATCTCGGTGTGAGTTATACGCCGGAGATCGTGTTGATCCAGGTGACATGGAATGCAGGACGCAGCATTGAAGTGAAGAAAGCGTTTTATCTTGCGGTGGCGAATGGCATCCATGAAAGAACCGGCCTGCGAAAGGAAGACATCTGCATCAATCTGGTCGATGTCAACCGCGAGGACTGGTCGTACGGCAACGGAGAGATGCATTACGCACCGAAGTAGCGGCCGATCTGGCCGCGAAAACCATTTCGGGCGGCGTCTTAAATCCGGGTTCAATCAAACAACCGGATCAACCATTGAAGGTGGTGCGACCATGAACCCCGCATATCCGGCATTTGCTTTATTGGGTTTGATATGGGGTACGAACTTTCTGTTCATGAAATGGGCAAGCGTGATGATCACGCCCGTGCAGATCGTAGCGTTGAGGGTGCTGTTCGGTTTCGTACCGCTGCTCGTATATGCGCTTTTGTCGCGATCCCTGAAATGGCGCCACGCCCGGCATGCCCACCATTTTGTCGTCATGTCCGTATTGGCCACGGTGGTGTACTACTATGCGTTCGCCAAGGGTGCATCGTTGCTGCCGTCGAGCGTGGCCGGCATGCTGAGCGGCGCCATACCGCTGTTCGCGTTCGTATGCGCCTGGGCCCTGCTTCGTGCTGAACGTCCGACAGGGCGCATGATCGCGGGCGTGGTCTGTGGATTTGCCGGTGTCCTGCTGATCGCCCGGCCATGGGCTGCATCTACTTCGGCCGTGAGCTTGCCGGGCGTGCTTTACATGATTGCGGGCTCGATGAGCGTAGGGTGTTCATTTGTCTATGCGCGCAGGTTTATATCGAAACTTGATATATCCTCGGTCGCGCTTTCCACCTATCAGATCGGGCTGGCACTGGCCATCATTGTGTGCATAACGGATTTTCGCGGCGTCACTCGAATCGCAGATGACCTGCGGGCGTTGACCGGCCTCGTCCTCGGCTTGGGACTGCTCGGGACGGGCGCGGCATATATTCTTTATTACTTCATAGTAAGGAGGCTGGGTGCGATCGCCGCGTCAGGCGTCACCTACATTCCGCCGGTCATCGCACTTCTAATGGGCGTGTGGATCGCACATGAATCCATCAGGCCCCTCGATCTGGTCGCGATGTCGTGCGTCCTCGGCGGAGTCTATCTTTTGCAGACAGGACGGCGCGTGCCTGCAGTCGCTCGCGTGATCAAGGAAGTTTGACTGGCCGGGAGACCTTGCTGCTTCAATCGGGCATGCCGTCATGCTCGCCGAGCGTTCTCGTGGGCCAGTCCACCCAGCGATCCGGGCGCGCACGTTCGTAAGCTTCGTTAAGCGGATAACGTATGCGGTTGTCGTCGCGCGGACGCTCGCCTATCACCATCAGCCTGACTTCCTCTTCCGTGTTGTTGATAAACGTGTGGCAGATCCCGGTCCCTGCCGGGAACGCAACAGAATCGCCTTCTGTAATGGCGTGCAGCACTCCGTCGATCCAGACATCCGGCTTGCCTTCGAGCACGTACACAAACTCCTGCTCCGTACTTTCAGCGTGCGGATATGACGTCCGCCGTCCCGGCAGAAGTCTTACATGATGAATGCCAATACGCGTGATGCCGAGTGCATCGGAAAGGGGCGCGTCGAGCGCCATGCGTTCCGTGTCACCGCGATACACGTGCGCCTCGGCTTCTTCCAGTTCGGTCCAGTGTTTGATGAATTCAGGTCGGCTCATTCTTTGTTTTTCCTGTGGGGGAAGAATGATGATACCGGTTGAGGAGCAAGCGGAGTGGGGCAATCAGCGCATTGCTTCCTGTTCACGAACGTTGGTTTCGCCAGGCGCTACCACCATGACTTCGTACATATATAGCGTACACGCTATATACGCAGTTTTATGGAGGCGCTTGTCGGCCAACCAGTCCATTGAGGTTTTCCCGATAAATGTGCACATACAGCAAACTGTCACCAAAAAATGGCGCTTGTGCACCAAAAAAACAATACGAAAACTGCTTGGAAAAAAATAATGTGTACGCTAGAGTTAGTCCATCAACTTAGAGCACTAAGTAAATCGCGATGTGGTCCTGAGGCAGGTGCTTCGAGTTCTGAAGAACATATTTAAAAGACGAGGCCACGAAATCGGCCCAAATCGAGTGAGCAATTGCAAGCCCGTTCCAGACAATATGTTTAGGCATACATACGAAGCTGAAAGCAGTTTCCTGCACATTTTTTTTGTTTGATCTTTTTACAAAACTCTGGAGATGGCAATGTACGACGTATTTCAAACCGACCGACTGATCGATACGTGGCTGGCAGAAGACATCGGATACTGCGACCTGACCGCTCAGGTCATGATCGAGGCGAATGAAACCGGCGCCTTCTACATGAACGCCCGCGAGGACCTGATCGTGTCAGGCATCGACGTGGCGGCCCGTGTGTTCAAGCGCTATGACCCCACGCTGGAAGTGGCGGTGCGTGTCAGCGACGGCGACCGGCTTAAAAAGGGCGCTGTCATGCTCGATGTGCGCGGCAACGCGAGGAGCGTACTGACCGCGGAACGTACGGCGCTCAATATCGTGCAGCGTATGTCGGGTATCGCCAACCTCACGGCCGAATACGTGAAAGCGGTGGAAGGCACGCGCGCTCGCCTCATCGATACGCGCAAGACCACCCCGGGGCTTCGCATGCTGGAGAAGCATGCCGTCACGTGCGGCGGCGGCCTGAATCATCGGCTTGGACTCGACAATGGCGTGATGATCAAGGACAACCACATTGCTGTATGCGGTGGCATTGCGAAAGCTGTGCAACGGGCGCGCCGTCAACTGCCTGTGCTGACGAAGCTCGAAGTGGAATGCGACCGGCTGGAACAGGTTCAGGAAGCGCTCGATGCCGGCGTGGACGTCATCATGCTGGACAACATGTCGGTGCAGGAGATGTCGAAGGCTGTAGAACTCGTCGGTGGCCGCACGAAACTGGAAGCATCAGGTGGCATCAACCTCACGACCATCGGCGAAATTGCGAAGACGGGCGTGGACTATATTTCCACCAGCAAGATCAACCAGGCTTCCTTGTGTGTGGACATCGGTCTGGACGAAGCGGAGTAATCGCGCCATGTCCGACGGAATCTTCTTTTTTGTTGTGGGCCCGAGTGGCGCCGGCAAGGACTCGCTTATCGATGCGGTGCGTGGTACAGACCGTCCGTTCGAGATCGCACGAAGGGTCATTACCCGGGCTCACGGTTCGCCGGGAGAAGACCACGAAGCGCTCAGCGAAGCCGAGTTTTCCGCGCTGGAACGTCAGGGCGGATTCCTGATTACGTGGTCCGCGCATGGCTTGAAATACGGTTTGCGCCGCGAATTGCTCGGTGTCTTGGCGCATGGCCGCCACGTCATTGCCAACGGATCTCGCGCGATGGTCGAGGCGCTTCGCGCTTGTGTTCCGAATCTGGTCGTCATCGAGGTGAGTGCACCGGTTTCCGTGCTCGCCGAGCGCATTCTCGCCCGGGGCCGGGAAACGCCGGAAGAGGTCCGGCAACGCGTGATGCGCAAGGTCGAACCTTTCCCGGCGGATGTCGAAGTCGTCAGGGTATCGAACGATGGAACGCTGGAGCAGGGCATCGGACGTTTCATCGCGGCGCTTGACCGTGCGACCCAACCGCCTGCGCCGAGCATGGCTGCGATGAAAGCCAAGCTTGCCGGCGATGCACTCAATGAAACCGAATACGGCGCGGTGCTCGATGACATTCTCGCGTTGCGCTATTCCGATCGCGATATCAACGCCTTTCTTCTGCAGGCATCTCAGCATCTGAGCGACCGTGAAGTGCTGGCTCTTGCAAAGGTGCGCGCACGGCTGTCACCCCGCATCGAATGGAATGAACCCATGCTCGTTGACAAGCATTCAATGGGCGGCATTCCCGGCAGCCGCATCACGCTGATTGTCGTACCGATCGTCACGGCGTTCGGCCTCGCGATGCCGAAGACGTCGTCACGTGCGATCACGTCGGCAGCAGGCACCGCGGACGCGATGGAGACTGTCGCCCGAGTCGACCTCACTCGGGCGGAAGTGCAGCGGTGCGTACAGGAGGCGCGTGGCTGCATTGCATGGAACGGACGCCTGAATCATTCAATGATCGATGACCGGATCAACGCATTCACCCGGCCGTTGGGACTCGATTCGAACCGCTGGTCGGTCGCATCCATCCTGTCGAAGAAATGGTCGGCTGGCTCCACGCATGTGATCATCGATTTGCCTTACGGCCCGCGTGCCAAGCTGAAAGATGAAGCCGAGGCCCGCGCGTTAGGCGAGCTTTTCGAATACGTCGGCACAGGCCTGGGCATGCACGTCAAGGCCATGGTGACCGATGGCCGGGGGCCAGTCGGGCGCGGCGTGGGACCTGCGCTGGAAGTGCGCGACGTCAGACTGGTGCTGACCAACGCGGCAGATGCGCCCGCCGACCTGCGGGAAAAGGCGCTGCTGTTCGCCGCGGAGATTCTCGCGTGGGCACCGGGCGTGGAAACAGTGGTGAAGGGGCGGGAAGTGGCTGAGTCCCTTCTTGCTTCGGGACAAGCGCTGGCGTCGTTTGAACGCATTATCGATGCACAAGGTCGCCGGGCACATCCGGTGTCGCCCGGCAAACGCGTGCGCCAGATCGTGGCGCAGCGCAGCGGCGTCGTTACGAGTGTCGACGGGTGGGCGATTGCAGGCGTGGCGCGCGCAGCGGGCGCGCCGGACGACCTGAGCGCCGGCGTGGACTTGCTCGTGTCTGTCGGACAGACCGTGGAAGCCGGCGATCCACTGTTCCAGATCCACGGTGACGACGCCGAGCACGTGTCCGCTGCGGCCCAGTCCGCCAATGGTCTCTCCACGCACCATATATCCGCGGAACGGCTCGCTCGCTCCGTCAGCATTTCTGCATGATCCCTCGAATATTGGGGACGTGAATCCAGTTTCTTTTGGTTTCCTATAATCCGTGTGACCGTTATCACCTGGAGTGATTAAATGCCAAACAAGATCGGCAAGTTGCGGTGGGGGATTGTTTCGATGCTGGTCGCTCCCATCACCTTCGTGATGACGCTGGATCGGGCGGCCATGACGATTGCGGCGCCTACCATTCAGAAAGAGCTGGGTCTCTCGCTGGTCGAGATGTCGGTCATCCTGACTGTGTATTTCTGGGCGTACGCTCTGGGGCAGGTTCCTGCGGGTCGTCTGGCCGAGCGGCATGGTTCACGCAAGGTTCTGGCGGGAACGAGCGCGCTGTGGTCTTTCATGATGATCCTGACGCCGCTGGGAACGGGGTTCAACTGGCTCGTCGGTTGCCGGGCCTTGCTTGGCGGAGCGCAGTCCGCTGACTGGTCGAGCGGCGTGCTTGCAGTGAAGCGCTGGTTTCCGAAGAGTGAACGCGCAAAGGGGAATTCCTTTCTTCTTGGCGGCCTGTACCTCGGGCCGATCGTCTCCGCGCCGCTTACCGCGTGGATGATCCTGCAATTCGGCTGGCACTCTGTCTTCTATGTGTTCGGCGCAATAGGCATCTTGCTTGGCGTTGCATGGTGGTTTGGTTATCGCGATGTTCCCGCAAAACATCCTTTGATCGGTACTGAGGAGGCGGCTTACATTGCGGCGGGGCAAACGGAATCCGAAGTCGCGACGAAGGGCGTATTTTTGAAGTGCCTGAAGCATCCTCGTTTCTGGCTGTTCGGCATCCAGTACTTTCTGCTGGTCTTGATCCAGAGCTTCTACACGACCTGGCTGCCTACATACCTGATGCGTGCACGAGGACTGTCGCTCAAGTCGATGGGGTTCGCTGCATCGCTGCCATGGATTGCGGTATTCGTGGCGGTGTTTGCAGCGGGTATCGTTTGCGACAAGATATTGAAGCGAACTCAATCGGTGTGGGCGGCA
>NZ_CAXTGZ010000007.1:0-32462 GCF_964243625.1 uncultured Caballeronia sp. | reverse complement strand
TCGAACAAATGCGGATTGGGTAGGCGCCGCACTCGCTGATCGACCAGTTCGTCCGTAAAACCCCCTACGGACGAACTGAAATGATAGCGTTACCATCTGTTCACGATACAACCCGGCCTGGGAGAAAAGCTTGGCCCCAAAACGTAAAACCCCAGAAGAACTTCGAAGCTTTCGATGGTATGGCGTGAATGACCTGCGCTCGTTCGGACATCGGTCGCGTACCGCGCAAATGGGCTATCACCCGTCCGATTACATGGGCAAACCCGTCATTGCGGTAGTGAACACGTGGAGCGAAATCAACTCGTGCCACACGCACTTCAAGCAGCGCGTGGAAGAGGTCAAGCGCGGCGTCTGGCAAGCCGGCGGCTTCCCGGTGGAAATGCCGGTCATGACGCTTGCCGAGCCGTTCCAGAAACCGACCACCATGCTTTACCGCAACTTCCTCGCGATGGAAACCGAGGAACTGCTGAAGTCGTATCAGTTCGACGGCTGCGTCCTGATGGGCGGTTGCGACAAGACCACGCCCGGCTTGCTGATGGGTGCCATCAGCATGAACTTGCCGACCATCTTCTTGCCCGCCGGCCCAATGCTGCGCGGCAACTGGAACGGCCGGACGCTCGGCAGCGGGTCCGATACCTGGAAATACTGGGCCGAACTTCGCGCCGGGAAAATCACGGAAGAGGAATGGAAGGGCATCGAAAGCGGTATCGCACGCTCGCCGGGCCATTGCATGACGATGGGCACGGCATCGACCATGACCACCGCCACCGAGGCGCTCGGCCTGATCCTGCCGGGGTTTTCATCGATACCCGCTGTCGACTCGCGCCACGCGCAGTTCGCTTCGCTCACTGGCCAGCGGATCGTGGAGATGGTCTGGACGGACCAGAAGCCATCGGACATCCTGACCGCCAAATCCTTCGATAACGCCGTCACCACCGTGCTGTCCATGTCGGGATCGACCAACGCGATCGTCCATCTGGTGGCGGTGGCGCGCCGCGCGGGCATCGACCTGACGACGGCGCGCTTCGATGAACTCGCGCGCATCACGCCCGTGCTCGCCAACCTGCGTCCGGCGGGCAAGTACCTGATGGAAGACTTCTTTTACGCAGGCGGTTTGCGCGCGCTGCTCGTGGAGCTGGGAAAGCTGATCGACGGTTCGCAAATGACGGTGAGCGGCACGACGCTCGCGGAGAACATAGAAGGCGCGGAGATCTTCGATACCGACGTCATCCGCAAGCGCGACAACCCGGTCGTGGAACGCGATGGCCTCGCGGTGCTGACCGGCAATCTCGCCCCCGATGGCGCCGTGATCAAACCCGCCGCAATGGAACAGCATCTGCTGAAAGCGCGTGGCCCGGCCGTGGTATTCAAGGATTACGCGGACATGGCGGCGCGCATCGACAACGAAGACCTCGACATCACTGCCGCGTCCGTGATCGTGCTGCAGCACGCAGGACCCGTCGGCGCACCGGGCATGCCGGAGTGGGGCCAGTTGCCGATACCGCAAAAGCTCCTGAAACAAGGCGTGCGCGACATGGTCCGCATCTCCGACGCACGCATGAGCGGCACGAGTTACGGCGCGTGCGTGCTGCATGTGGCGCCTGAATCGTTCGTAGGCGGTCCGCTTGCGTTGGTGCGGGACGGCGACATGATCGAACTCGATGTCCCCGGCCGGCGCCTTCATCTCGATGTCAGCGACGAAGAACTCGCCGCACGCAAGGCTGCATGGAAAGCGCCGAAGCGGCCATTCGAACGCGGGTTCGGCGTGATGCACCAGCTTCATGTCACGCAGGCGAACAAGGGTTGCGACTTCGACTTCCTCGAAGAACCGCTGACGGCATCCACGACGGCCACCGCCTCCACGATCGCCGATCGCGACGAACCCGAGATTCATTAATTTTATTCCGAGTACTGACTAAATGACTTCCTCCGATACCGCCGTCAGCGCCGAGGCGCTGGAACTGTTGCGCCATGTCAGCACGGCGACGCTCACCACGCAGTTGTTCAAGCGCGGCTTGCGCAATGTCTTCCTGCAAGGCGTCGCTCCGCTCGTGAAGCCGGAGCCGGGCGCGCCGAATCTTGTCGGCCCTGCGTTCACGCTGCGCAATATTCCGGCGCGTGAGGACATCGATCACGTGGGGGTGTTTCAGGACCCGGACCATCCACAACGCAAGGCGGTCGAGAGCGCGCCGCCGGGTAGCGTGCTCGTGCAGGACTGCCGCGGCGACCGGTCGGTGGCGTCGGTGGGATCGATTCTCGCGCTGCGGCTTGCGAAGCGCGGCGTCGCAGGCATGGTCTCCGACGGCGCCGTGCGCGACAGCGGCACGATCTCCGGCCTCGGCTTGCCGCTGTGGTGTGCGGGCGCGAGCGCACCGCTCAATCTGGCCAGGCATCACGCGGTCGATATGAACGTGCCGATCGCGTGCGGCGGCGTGGCGGTTTATCCGGGAGACGTCGTGGTCGCGGATGTGGATGGCGTCGTGATCGTGCCGCACGAAATGGCGGAAGACGTCGCACGCGATGCAACCGAACAGGAGCAACTGGAAATTTTTATCTCGCAGCGAATCGATGAGGGCAGGCCCTTGCGCGGCACGTATCCGCCGAACGAAGAAACGCTTGCTGCCTACGCACAATGGCGTGCGCAAAAATGATGGATACCGCCCAGCCCTCTATTGATGAAACGCCGCTGATCAACCGTATCGCACTCAGGCTGATGCCGCTCCTGGGTTTGCTCTACCTCATTGCGTATATCGACCGGTCGAATATCAGCTTCGCCAAGTTGCAGATGCTCGGCAGTCTCGGCTTGAGCGAAGTGGCGTACGGGCTGGGTGCATCGCTGTTTTTTATCGGCTATCTGATTTTCGAAGTGCCAAGCAATTTGCTGCTGCACAAGTTCGGCGCGCCGCGATGGATCGCGCGCATCATGCTGACGTGGGGCATCGTGACCGTGCTGCTCGCGTTCACGAAGAACGCGACTTCGTTCTATGTGCTGCGTTTCCTGCTGGGCGCTTCGGAAGCGGGGCTTTATCCGGGCGTGATTTATTACCTGACGCTATGGTTTCCATCGCGGCATCGCGTGCGGATGTTGGGTTACTTCACGATCGGCAGCAGCCTCGGCAACATGGTGGGTGCGCCAATCTGCGGCTGGCTGCTCGACAAGGGCGGCTTGCTCGGTCTGCAAGGCTGGCAGTTGGTGTTCATCATCACCGGCATTCCATCGATCCTGCTTACTGCGGTCGTATTGCTGTACCTGCCCGAGTCTCCGCTCAAAGCGAAATTCATTACCGATGCCGAAAAGAAATGGCTCGCCGGTACGCTCGAGAAAGAACGCGCACTTGCCGCGCAATCGGAGTCCGGAAAGAGCAGTTTCCTGAGCGTCGTGACGGAACCGCGCGTGATCGGCATGGCGTTGTACTACATGATGCTTTCGATGTCCGTCTACGGCGTGAGCTACTGGCTGCCAACGCTCGTCAAAGGCTTTGGCGTGAGCAACACGGTCAACGGCCTGATCAACATCATTCCGTGGCTGCTCGCAACGCTCGTGCTGATATGGCTGCCGTCGAAACTGCGTGCGGCGAACCGCACGATGGCCGCCATGTTGTGCGCAGCGGTGCTCGGCGTGATCTTTTTTCTCGGCAGCGTCTTCCTGCCGACCAACACGCTGCGCTTCATTGCGTTGAGTCTCGGCGCGCCCTGCATGTATTTGCTGCTGCCGTGCTTCTGGACGCTGCCGCCCAAGTTCCTGACCGGCGCGCGTGCAGCGGCGGGCATCGCGGCGATCAATTCGCTGGGGAACGTGGGTGGTTTCATTGCGCAGAATCTCGTGCCCTGGGTCAGGCAGGCGAGCGGCAGCACCAAGGCGCCCATGCTGATTCCAGCAGCGTGTCTCTTCACATTCGGTATCGTCACGTTGATCCTGATGCGGCGTGAGCGTCATGCCCAGGCGGATGTCGCCCGCGAGCGGCGCGTGGAAGCGGCTTGAGTTGGTCAAGCTGCACAAGTGGCCTGGCACCGGCTGCCAACTACAATAGCGGCGTTGAACCTTTCCACGCTCCAAGCGAATCATGCCGAACGACAAGCCCGCCGCGTTTTCCATCGATGGTCCAGCCAGTGGCGTCACGCGTGTGAAACGAACGCGCGGCGGCCCGAAGGGCTTGCGGATCACCGACGTCGCCACGGCCGCAGGCGTCTCGCCCATCACGGTTTCGCGCGTATTCAACAGTCCCGAAACCGTCGCGCCCGAAACGCTCGAGCGCGTGCGGCGGGTCGTCCAGAAGCTTGGCTATGTGCCGAACCGGCTGGCAGGGGGATTGTCTTCGTCGAAGTCACGGTTGATCGCGGCCATTGTGCCGACCATCGCGCATTCGTTGTTCTCCGAAACCATTCAGGTCTTCAGCGAAACGATGTCGAAGGCCGGGTATCAGGTGCTGCTCGCGCTCAGCGGCTACAGCGACACGAGCGAAGAAACCCTGCTCGACGCGGTGCTGAGCCGGCGCCCCGAAGGTGTGCTGCTGACCGGCGTCGCGCATACGGATTCGTTGCGTGAGCGGCTGCGCAACGTCGGTATTCCGATTGTAGAAACGTGGGACATGACAGACACGCCTATCGATATGCTCGTGGGTTTTTCGCATTATCAAGTGGGCGTCGCGGTGGCCGAGCGCTTCATTGCGCGGGGCGTGCGTTATCCGGGGCTCGTTTCCGCCAACGATGACCGCGCGATCGCGCGCATCACCGGCTTTCGAGCGCGTTTCGCCCATGAAGGAATCTGCAACATTGCCGACGTGATCGTGTCGCCGCCGAGTTCGGTATTGGTGGGCAAAGCCGCGCTGCCAGAATTGCTCGCCCGCATGCCGCGACTGGACGCCGTGTTTTGCGGCTCGGATCTGCTTGCCATCGGCGTGCTTGGCGATGCAAAACGGCGCGGTATCGACGTGCCGTCGCAGTTGTCCATCTGCGGATTCGGCGACCTTGAATTTGCATCGGAAACAAGCCCCACGCTTACCACTGTGCGCGTGGACGGCACGCATATCGGCCTCAACGCAGCGCAGTGTCTGCTCGCACGCCTGAGAGGCGAGCAGCATGCGAGCATCAGCGACGTAGGCTTTCACATCGTCGAGCGCGAGACGGTCTGAAGTCAAACGCATCCCTCCTTCCGACGGGCTCCTTCAGCCCCTTCTCATGCATGGTTTCGGCAAGTCCGTTTGCCGACGACACTACATTCATCGATCGATAACAATCACTCCCGGATCAACCGGGCCGATCGATGTGGTGGGCTTGATTGATCGAAGCACGTGGTAAGAGATTACGACAAGAAGGGTGCACGGTCGAGCTGGGCCATGCCTGAGTCGGCGTTACATGGCATATAAGAAACTTACTAATCGTGTGTAACACCGGCGATTAAATTTTTATCACACCGGGGAAATACCCTGCGTATCTGGCTCTCAGTCGCAGGACACAACTTCTGGAGGTAATTATGAAATCGTCGATCTATGCGGTCCTTGTTGTCTCGGTTCTGGCCGCGCCGATCACCTCATTTGCTCAGCAGGGAAACGGGCCGATCACCCGTGAGCAAGTGAATAATGAACTCGTGCAGCTTCGCGAAGCCGGATACACCGGCAGCGCCAGCGACACGACTTACCCTGCTGAACTGCAAGCCGCGCTCGCCCGCGTGGCCGAAAAGAACCAGGCGCAGGCGCAGATGCAGATGCCGCAAAACAGCGAGTACGGGACGTCGTCCAGCGGTTCATCGCAGGCGGGACGCCCACAAGCCGCGGTCGATACACAAGCGGTCTACAAGGGACAGTAAGGTAGTGCGTGGGGCATCGGGCGGCTTGTCATGCCCGATGCCCCACAACGTGTTCGCCTCGTCGTCAGATCCATGTCTTGACGGTCGGGAAATAGTTCGCAAGTGTCGAAGGAACATAAGGACCAGGGGTGCCGGCCGGGTCTCCAAGCACTGATGTTCCTGCAAGACGATCACGAATCGAGTGATAGGCGCAAAGCGGAAGGAACTTCGAGAAGTCGCGCGGTCCATGCGGAAGATCGACGAACACGCCGCTCGCCCACGGTCGATGCGCTACCCCAAGGGCGCTTGGCGACATCGGCAGGTAAGGATTCTGGAAGATGATGCCGTTGTCGATCTCGGCCAGACTGCTTGTCATCCATGCGAGCGCACAATCGGACAAACCACTTTCGTTGTCCGTAGACGGGTAACCTCCGCCGACATCCGAATGCGCGCCGGGGAAAAGCACTTGCGTGACGTTCGCGCGTTCGTCCCACAGCGTCGGCGTAAAGTCGCCGCGCTCTTCGTCCAGGCTGATCGCATGAAAACCGTACTGCACAGCGGGGCTCAAGGATGTATCGGCAAAGCGGAAAACGTCCACGCGTGCATCGTTGGATTCCACATAGAGCGGAATGCCCATGGCGCCGACCGTATCCCACACTCCGATTGCCTGGATTTTTACGTTTGGAACGAGATCCTTGGGATCGATGGGCGGATTCAGTGTCAGGAAGCTCGTTACATCCCTGAACAATGAAACAATGGAAGTGTTCCACGTCTTGGATATGGCCGTCACCCGGTTCGAACGATGCGCGCGCCATGCAGCAACCCCGTTGCGATAACCGACTATCGGGTCGGCCAGATCGAGCGTCTTTGCATTGAGCAAACCCTGATCGACGATCAGTCCGCCAAGCGCGCGGGCGGTGTAGGACCCGCGACTGAAGCCGATGATGAAGATGCGGTCGCCCTCTTCGTAATTGCGCGAGATGAACGTGTAACCGCGGACGATCCGCGCGATCAATCCCCACCCGAAAACGCCGCCGAGCATCTTGATGATGGCGTTGTCCGAGTCGCCCACGCCGTGCAGATACTTGGCCACTTGCAGGCATGTCCCATCCGCAGTCAGCGACGATTCTTGTTCGGTTGCATAGACCACGGCGCCCGAATGCGGATCGCTGGCGAGGTTCAGGAACAGCTTCCATACGTTGGTGGTCTTGGGCGTGTCGTCATCTTCGCCGGAGTTGGGGCCGTTCCAGGTGCCGTCGGCACAGAACACAATATTCTTTGGCATGACTCTCCTTTTTGTTGGATTGAGCGTTGCGGCGAATCAGGGGTGGGCGTCCCCCGTGGAATACCCCGACTTGAACGCTTCGCCCGCCATGTCTTCCGATGTTGCCGCGCCATCGGTCTTCGGCTGCGCTTCGGTCGTCTTGAAGCCAATGTAGGTTGCACCGCTGATACCCAGCAGCAAGAGCGTGTTGATATCGAACCGGGGCATCGTGCAGGTGGTAAAGACCTGATTGAGGAACATCAGGCCGACCACGATCGTAAAGATGAGCATCTGCACCCGGTGGACGGCGACGCCGCTTTCGTCGCTTGTGAGGTCCTTGAAAAAATGCGGTGTCGTCGGTGGGAATTGCGTGCGCCTCGACAGGTCGACCCCGCGCGCCGTGACACCGAGGACGCTGTAGAAACCCATCAGGACGAGCGGTTGCGCGGATAGGGGCGGCACCCCGCCGAGCGCGAGCCATTCGAATACATAAGACACTACGATAATCGCTGTCCACCAAGCCATCTGCGTGCGCGCGAGGCTGAACGTGCGGTCCTGAAAGGGAACGGTGGTCTCGGCGCCCACGTCCCGCAACATGGCCGTTTTCGCCCCGAGACAGACAAAGAGCGCCACCGTCGCGATGGCTATGACGACGGCTACCGCAATACGCCACGCGCGCGACCAAGTGAACAGAAGCGTGGCACCCGGGCCGGCGACCGACTTGCCGTCGGCGCCGGCGACGCTTGCCGAGAGCTCGCGCGCAAGCGCGGAACCGTTGCCTTGCCACGGAAAGCCGGTCATCCGATGCCATGCCGCCGCGTTCTCCGGCGGTACCGCACCGCTTGTCCCGTCCAGCAGGAACGATACGGCGTGCGGGTCGCCCCCGCAACCTTGCGCCGGGATGCCGGTGTTGTTGCCATCTAGGATCAGCGTGTATTGCCGGACAACGGACTGCGCCGGGCAGTCGGCAGTTATCGGAACGCGGATGACGTCTCCCAGTGAGCCTTGTATGACTTCAGGCTCGGCGTGCGAGGCGGTGCAGAGCAGCAGTGACGCAAGCAATGTCAGCGCAGCGCGGCAAAATAATGTCATATGCCCTCCGGCATCAGTTTGCGTGCTCGGCGACAACAGGAAGCGGCGGCGAAACCCGCTCGAGGAACAGGCTGCGTTCCGCATTCCTGCGTTTTAGCAAACCCGGCAACGCCTGCCCGTTTGCGTGACACCAGCGAAGAAACTGGTCAGCGGCGCCCGTGAAATTTCCGGCGTTGAGCAGGGTCAGCAGCGTGGACGAGCGGAGATTCGCAATGCCGAGGTTGAACGCGAAGCTGGTCAGCGCGCCGTACTGGTTGTCATTGAGCGCAATGGTCACCAATGCCAGCACGCCGGCCCCCGCCTGCATGAGATCGCCTTGTAGCAGCGTTTCTGCTTGCGCGACAGTAATGCCCGCGGGGTACAGCGCCTTGACCTGGGCGAGCGAGGCGTTGCCGCGCAGGAAGTGGCCTCCGCTTGAGATGGCGTGTCCCCAGCCAATGGTCCAGATACCTACCGGATCGAGATAAGGTCGGATGGTCCCCGTGCCATCGCCGAATCCCGGGATGCCTTCATATTGCTTCACCAGGTTGACAGCGGCATTGCATACGGGGCGAGGGGTCATGACGTTCTCCTTGGACGCTTGCCAGATGGCCTTGCGCAGGGCGTACAGGCGCCTTGGCGCACCATACGAAGAACGAACGAGTGAACTTGTTTTGGAAACGAACCTGCGTGGGCCGGACCACACAACGTGTCGCATTGACAGCCTGCGTTTTAAATCGCAGACCGTTTAAATCGTCTTCTGGATGCACCTTAAAACAATCGAGGTAATCGATGGCGCCATCGGACCAGAACAACCATCACCATCCCGGCACATTCGACGAACTCATCTTCCGCCGCGAACTGAACGAAGTGCATCTGCTGCTCGACTTCATATCGGGCCGCCCGAACGCGCACATTTGGGACCTCGACGGCAAGGTTCCACTACCACCCTCGGGCGCCAGGAGCGCCACGGACGTCGCGCCCCCAACGGAAGAGAAACCCGCCTGTTGCGGAAAGCATGACACCACGCTCGATGCGTTCGAAACCATCAAGTGGGTGTGCAAGCTGCGCTATCCGCCAACACCGCCTTCAACCGACAAGGCTTACGACGCCACCTTGCTGTTTTACGTGAAAGACCGGTTGAACAGTCTTGCGTATCCGGCGACGGGGTTGAGCATCGCCTACACCTATATCTTCGTTGAAGAGCAACGCCCCATTCAGGGTGCGCACGATCCCGACCGGGAAGCGCAGACCCGTGCGTCGGTGGCGCGCGAGGCTTATCCGGGGCTAATCGGCAGCGCACGCCGGTTCCGATGGATCCACAAGTCCAACACGGTCATTGGCGTATGCGTGACGATCTTCGCCGCCGTGCTCTTATGGCTTGTCACGTACGGCGTGCAGATCACCGCGCGTTTCGAAACAGACGGAAGGGCTGCAACCGATATCACGCAGAAAATCTATGCAGAAGTCGACAAGGAAAACGCGGCCAGTCCCGCCGATCAGAGAGTCATCGCGAACCGCAAGACCGTGCCCGAGCGATGTGATGCGTCGAGCATCGAAGACCAGACGAATACGGTCCGCCTGCTATGCAACGAGTGGTCGTATATGCAGGCGCGCTACGACATGTCGATCGCCGACGCGGCGACTTTCGCCAACAGCTTTCCTTCCAAGGTCCTCATGTGGATGTTTCCGACCGCGTTCGGACGGGGCGAATGGACGACCGGAACACGCACGGGCGCGTTGCGCGGCGAACAACCCAAGGCGCCGCAGGAGGCCATCCAGTCGATCACGCTAGTATTGTCCGCGTACGCGAGTTATGTCCTTCCAATCCTCTTTGCTTTGGTCGGCACCATTGCTTCGCTGCTGCGCGATATTGGCAACAAGATCACCGGTAACCTCCTTGCCCCAAGGGACGAAACGCTTGCGTTGATGCGCGTACCGTTGGGTTTGATGGCGGGCGTCGCCGTTGGATTGTTCTTCAGTCCGTCATCGGTTGCGACGCAGGTGAGCGCGGGTGCGGGCGTGTTGACGCTGACCGCATCGGGCCTCGCGTTCCTTGCCGGCTACGCCGCCGATGGTTTCTTCCGTATGCTCGACACGCTGACAAGCCGCGTCTTTAATGTGAGCAATCACGACAGACGAGGGCCATCGAACTAACTTTTATAAATGTGTTCTGTTGAATGACAGTGTGCCGGCGCAGGTGTTCCGAAACGGAGCAATGGAACTATGCCGGATTTGCACTCGCTCTTTGCCGGTCGGGCATGCGGAAGTTGGCACGCATCTCGCGTGCAGTTTCCCACCGGTCACGGGAATGTTCGCCGTGACGGTCACACTCACCGACATGCGAGGAGCACGCACATGAATCACGCTGAGATGCAGTTCCTGAACACCGACTTCCCGTACAAAAAGCAGTATGGCAACTTCATCGGTGGACAATGGGTCAAGCCCGTAGGCGGTGAATACTTCGACAACATCTCGCCGATCACAGGCGAAGCGTTCACGTCCATTCCGCGCTCGCGCGAAGCCGACATTGAACTCGCGCTTGATGCAGCGCACAAGGCCAAGACTGCGTGGGGCAAGACTTCGCCCACCGAGCGCGCGAACATCCTGAACAAGATCGCCGACCGTATGGAAGCGAATCTGACGCGCATCGCGGTGGCCGAAACAATCGACAACGGCAAGCCGCTACGCGAAACCATGGCCGCGGATATCCCGCTTGCAATCGATCACTTCCGCTATTTCGCCGGCGCCGTGCGTGCGCAGGAAGGCTCGATTTCTCAAATCGATAACGACACGGTTGCCTATCACTTCCACGAACCCCTAGGCGTGGTCGGGCAAATCATTCCGTGGAATTTCCCGATCCTGATGGCGGTATGGAAGCTTGCGCCCGCGCTCGCCGCCGGCAATTGCGTGGTCCTGAAACCGGCGGAACAAACGCCGGCATCGATCCTCGTGTTCCTCGAACTGATTGAAGACTTGCTGCCGGCCGGCGTGCTGAACGTGGTCAACGGCTTCGGGCTCGAAGCGGGCAAGCCGCTGGCATCGAACAAACGCATTTCGAAAATCGCATTCACCGGCGAAACCACGACCGGCCGCCTGATCATGCAGTACGCGAGCCAGAACCTGATTCCAGTGACGCTCGAACTCGGTGGCAAGAGCCCGAACATCTTCTTCGCCGACGTGATGAACGCGGACGACAGCTTCTTCGACAAGGCGCTCGAAGGCTTCGCCATGTTCGCGCTGAATCAGGGCGAAGTGTGTACGTGTCCGTCGCGTGTGCTGATTGAAGAGAGCATCTACGACAAGTTCATCGAACGTGCGCTCAAGCGTGTGGCCGCGATCAGCCAGGGCCATCCGCTCAATGCCAGCACGATGATCGGCGCGCAAGCGTCGCAAGAACAGCTTGAGAAGATCCTGTCGTACATTGATCTCGGCAAGCAGGAAGGCGCGGAATGCCTGATCGGTGGCGAGCGCAATACGCTGGATGGCGAATTGAAGAACGGTTATTACATCAAGCCGACCGTGTTCAAAGGCCACAACAAGATGCGCATTTTCCAGGAGGAAATCTTCGGGCCGGTGGTGTCAGTCACGACTTTCAAGGATGAAGCGCAAGCGCTCGAAATCGCCAACGACACGCTCTACGGTCTTGGTGCAGGCGTGTGGACACGCGATGGTACGCGGGCTTACCGATTCGGCCGTGACATCCAGGCCGGCCGCGTATGGACGAATTGCTATCACGCAGATCCGGCGCACGCGGCGTTCGGTGGTTACAAGCAATCGGGCATTGGCCGTGAAAATCACAAGATGATGCTCGACCACTATCAGCAGACGAAAAACCTGCTGGTAAGTTACAGCGACAAACCGCTCGGCTTCTTCTAAAGCGGGTAGTCTGAATGGCGGGCCGCACATGCAAACGCAATGCGGCCCGCTCCCCGACACTTTAAGTGGAAACCCTGATGAGCCAAGACGAAGTTTCGCGCGTGACAGTCACGCCCGCGGCAATCGAGTTGATCGAAAAGCTGAAGGCGGAACACGGACAAATACTGTTTCACCAATCTGGCGGATGTTGTGACGGAAGCGCGCCCATGTGCTTTCCGGTTGCTGAATTCATGGTCGGTTCGTCCGACGTCAAACTTGGCGAGATTGCCGGCGTGCCTTTCTACATGAGCGATTCGCAATTCGAATACTGGCAGCATACGCAACTGATCATCGATTGCGTGCCGGGTAACGGCGGCATGTTTTCGCTGGAACGCCCGAGCGGTCTGCGTTTTCTCACCCGTTCGCGCCTATTCGACGACAAAGAATCTGCATGGCTCGACGAACATCCGGTCGAGCATGTAACAGGTTGAAGCTGAAAAGACGCCGTTTCTAGTGGTACATTGTCTCGATCGACCACGCGACGGCCGGAGCTTAGCATCGACTCCTTCCGCGAATGCTGGCGGAGGAGACAATGGTTATGACCCCGGTTTCTCTAGGCCGTGCCGGTACGCTTGCGAGCGATCAAGCCGGCCGCATGGAAGTACTCGACATCGTCCGGCAATCTCACGAAAGGTCCCGCGGTTACGGGCTCTCGGAGACCATGCGTCCCGATTACAGCGTGCTCGGTGAACCCGACCTGCTGCTCAAGCGCGAACAGAACCGCACGCTGTGCACACACGCGCTGCCGGTCATCGAAACGCTTTACGGGCAAATTGCGAATACGCACAGCATGGTCGTGCTGACCGATTCGCAGGGGCTGATTCTCCATTCCCTCGGCGACGACGATTTCCTTGCGCGCGCGGATCGCGTTGCATTGCGGGCCGGCGCATTGTGGAGCGAACAGCAGCAGGGCACCAACGCAGTGGGCACCACCATCGCCTCCGGCGACGCCACCATGATCCTGGGCGACCAGCATTACTTGCGCGCCAACCAGTTCCTCGCCTGTTCCAGCGTGCCGATACTCGACCCCTTCGGCGAGTTGCTCGGCGTACTCGATGTCTCCGGCGATTGCCGCGGTCACAGCCGTCACACCATGGCGCTCGCCAAGATGTCGGCGCAGATGATCGAAAACCACTTGTTCACCAGTGCATTCCCCGAAGCCATGCGCGTCCATTTTCACGGGCGTCCCGAGTTTATCGGCACGTTGATGGAGGGCATTGCCGCCTTTCGCGCCGATGGACGTTTTCTCTCAGCGAATCGCAGCGCGCAGTTTCAATTCGGTTTGCCGCTCGCATCGCTGAAGGCGCATAGCCTGTCGTCGTTGCTCAACGTGTCGTGCGGCGAGTTGATCGATCTGATGCGCACCGGCGTGTCGGCACCGGGCGATCGGCTGCTGTCGTTGCGCCTGCCAAGCGGCGTGAATGTGTTTGCAAGCGTGGACTTCAGGCGCTCCACGTCAGTGGCATTCACAACGGACGCCACTGACATCACCGATGTCGCCGCTCGCAAACGCGCACCCGAGCCTCAGGCGAAGCTCTCCGGCCTGCGCTACCTGATGACCGGCGACTCGCAGGTCGCCGCGCTGGTCGAGCGCGTGCGCAAGGTTATCGGCAAGAACATTCCGATCCTGATCGGCGGCGAAACAGGGACGGGGAAAGAGGTTCTCGCGAGCGCGGTGCATCGCGATTCGCCGCAATGCGACGGACCGTTCGTCGCGGTGGATTGTGCGTCCATCCCCGATACGCTGATCGAGTCGGAATTGTTCGGCTACGAGGAGGGCGCGTTCACGGGCGCATCGAAACGCGGCGCGTGCGGCAAGATCCTGCAAGCCGACGGCGGCACGCTGTTCCTCGATGAAATCGGCGACATGCCGCTCGCGTTGCAAAGCCGTTTGCTGCGCGTCCTGCAGGAACGCACGGTGACACCGCTGGGCAGTTCGCGCTCGGTGCCGGTCGACTTCGCATTGATTTGCGCGACCAATCGAAACTTGCGCGAGTGCGTGAACAGCGGCGAGTTTCGTGAGGACCTGTATTACCGGATCAACGGCTTGCTGGTGACGTTGCCGCCGCTGCGACTGCGCACGGATCTCGCGGTGACAGTCGAAAAGATCCTTCGGGCGGAACGTCCGGGCGGCCCTGTCATCAGGGTTTCACCGGAGGTGCTTGAAGCATTTACGCAGCATGGGTGGCCGGGCAATTTCCGTCAGTTGGCGAACGTGCTCAGGACCGCCTGCGCGATGCTCGATGACGACGAAACCACTATCCTTCGCGACCATCTCCCGGAAGATTTCTTCGAGCGGGAAGGCGCGACGTCGCAGCCGCATTCTAAAGAGAGCGGCCGCCTGGATGACTTGGCGCTCTCCGCTGTCTCTGCTGCGCTCGACACCCATGGCGGCAACGTCTCGGCGGCCGCGCGCATGCTGGGGGTGTCGCGCAATACGCTGTACCGGAAGATGGCGGCTCTCGGGGAATTGCGCAGACGTTGAATCATGACGATTGAGACAAACGTCTCATTCTCGATGATGGTGCACTGCGGTGTGATCTCGCGGAACACGCATGTTAAAACGTCATCATGCGTTGATGTTCCAGTGAACGTTCGAGCACAGCCGAAGCCGCCGGAGATCCTTCATGCCGTATGTATCGCCGACCAGACATATCGACCGCGTGCGCAGCGTAATCGAAGGGCGCGTGCTCAATGCCGGCACGGACGCCGATTCGCTCAGGCTGGCGTCGTCGTATAGAAGGTCTCTGGAGCAATATCATCTCGATCCCGGCGCGACCGTCGGGCCGCGCATCCTGACCGTACCCGAATTGCGCGATGTTCAGCAGCGCGAGGAAACCGTACTGCGTGCATCGGGGCAATGTCTGTCGCGTCTGCACGAGACCGTTCGCGAAGCCGACTATTGCGTGATGCTGACCGATGCGCAAGGCGTGACCATCGATTACCGGGTCGATCGCGACCGGCGTCACGAGTTCAAGCGCGCAGGATTGTATCTCGGCTCATGCTGGTCCGAACGCGAAGAAGGCACGTGCGGCGTTGCATCGGTGCTGCTGGATGCCGAAGCGATCACCGTCCACAAGACCGATCACTTTCGCGCGGCGTTCACCACTCTTACGTGCAGCGCGTCGCCTATCTTTGGCGTGCAGGGCGAATTGATCGGCGTGCTGGATGCCTCGGCCGTGCGTTCGCCGGAAGAGCGCGAGAGCCAGCGGCTCGTGAACCATATCGTGCGCCAAAGCGCGTTGCTGATCGAAGACGGTTTTTTCCTCAACGCAACCACGCAATGCTGGGTGTTGCTCGCGCATCGAAACCGCCATTACGTCGAGGCGCAGCCGGAAATTCTTATCGCGTTCGATGCACGCGGTTTCGCAATCGCCGCCAACCGGCGCGCGAAGGAGTGCGTGCCGGGACTGAATCAAATGCCGTGTCACGTCTCTGAACTCTTCGATATCCGCGCAGAACGTCTGCTCGATGCAAGACCGGGACGCGACCTCATTTCATTCAGATTGATTGGCTCCGGCGCGCCCTTGCATGCGCGCGTGAGACCACCCGTTGCGCGCGCAGCGAGAAACGCGCCGAAGCTGCAGACCAAGGAAGCGCCGCAGCCTTCGTTGTCGGAGGATGAAGCGGTCGAGCGCACCCGCATCGTTGCTGCGATGACCGCCGCCAAGTGGCGCCCGGTTCTCGCGGCGCAAACTCTAGGCATTTCACGGGCGACGCTTTACAGACGTATCGCGAAGCTGGGAATTCTGGCGCCTCACCGGCGTTAGCGTAAGCGGCATCTTTTCCAGCGGGCAAAGAACCCGCGTGACTTAACCGATGTTTAGTGATCCGTATCTCATGGAGGAGCGACCATGCCTGAAAGCAATCCAAACCAGACCATCTCCCAGTTGCTGGAGTCGTTCGAAGCCGCATTGAGAAGCGGCGATTCCACAGCCGCCGCCGCGCTGTTCCAGCCTGAGGGCTACTGGCGCGATCTCGTTGCGTTCACCTGGAACATCAAGACAATGGAGGGCCGCGAGCAGATCGCAGCCATGCTCGATTCACAACTGAATGCGGTCAAGCCCTCGAAGCTCCGGATTGCGGAAAACGAAACGGCGACCGAATCCGATGGCGTGACGCAATCGTGGATCACGTTCGAGACGGGCGTCGCGCGGGGAACAGGCTTCATCCGCGTGAAGAACGGACTGATCTGGACGCTGCTCACCACGATGACCGAACTCAAGGGCCATGAGGAACCCAAGGGCCAGAGGCGCCCGATGGGCGCCGAGCACGGCGCGCGCACCGACCGCACGAGCTGGACCGAAAAACGCGCGGCGGAACAAGAGACGCTGGGTTACGAGAAGCAGCCGTATTGCCTGATCGTGGGCGGCGGGCAGGGCGGCATTGCGCTCGGCGCGCGGATGCGGCAGCTTGGTGTGCCGACCATCATTGTGGACAAGAACGAGAAACCCGGTGACGCATGGCGTGCCCGCTACAAATCACTGTGCCTGCATGATCCTGTCTGGTACGACCACATGCCGTACCTGCCGTTTCCTGACAACTGGCCGGTGTTTTCGCCGAAGGACAAGGTCGGCGACTGGCTGGAGATGTACACGAAGGTGATGGAGCTGAACTACTGGGGCTCGACGATGTGCAAGTCCGCGCGTTACGACGATGCCGCAGACGAGTGGATCGTGGAAGTCGAACGCAACGGCGAGGCGGTGACGCTGCGGCCAAAACAACTCGTGCTTGCTACGGGCATGTCTGGCAAGGCGAACGTGCCCAAGTTCAAGGGCATGGACGTGTTCAAGGGCGAGCAGCATCATTCGTCGCAACATCCAGGGCCTGATGCGTACACGGGGAAGAAGGTGGTTGTGATCGGCGCGAACAATTCTTCGCACGATATCTGCGCGGCGTTGTGGGAAGCCGGCGTTGACGTGACCATGGTGCAGCGTTCGTCCACGCATATAGTGAAGTCCGCTTCGCTGATGGATCTCGCGCTCGGGGATCTCTACTCCGAGCGTGCGGTGGCATCCGGCATGACAACGATGAAAGCCGACCTGACCTTTGCATCGATCCCGTACAAGATCCTGCATGAGTTCCAGATCCCGGTCTACGACGCCATCAAGAAGCGCGATGCCGAATTCTACGACCGCCTGGAAAAGCGCGGTTTCATGCTCGATTTCGGCGACGACGAGTCGGGGCTCTTCATGAAGTATCTGCGGCGCGGATCGGGTTATTACATTGATGTGGGTGCGTCGGACCTGGTCGCGGACGGCAAGATCAAGCTGAAGAGCGGCGTTGATGTGGTCGAGCTGAAAGCGCATTCGGTCGTGCTGAGCGACGGCAGCGAGCTCGAGGCGGATCTCGTTGTCTACGCAACCGGCTATGGCTCGATGAACGGCTGGGCCGCGGACCTGATTTCGCGCGAAGTGGCGGACAAGGTCGGCAAGGTGTGGGGATTGGGATCGGCCACGACCAAGGACCCGGGCCCGTGGGAAGGCGAGCAGCGCAACATGTGGAAGCCTACGCAGCAGCATGCGCTGTGGTTCCATGGCGGCAACCTGCATCAGTCGCGGCATTACTCGCAATATTTATCGCTGCAATTGAAGGCGCGGATGGAAGGCATTGAAACGCCGGTCTACGGCTTGCAGGAAGTGCATCACTTGTCTTGATGAAGGTAAGCGCGCAATGCCGGAGGATTCGCATTGCGCGCTTCAACCGTTCAAACCGCTTGCCGATACATCACGAAGCCGGGTTTGTCCGCAACCTTGTCGTAGAGCTTCATTGCCGTGACGTTGGTCTCGTGCGTATGCCAATAGACGCGCTCGGAGCCTGCGCCTTTCGCGCTCGCATAGACACCGTTGATCAGCTTGCGGCCCACGCCATGTCCCCTCGCATCTTCTGCCGTGAACAAATCTTGCAGATAACAAATGGAACCGAGCAGGGTCGTGCTGCGGTGATAGATGAAATGCACGAGGCCAATCAGCTTGCCGTCGCGTTCGGCGACCAACGCGTGAACCGGTTCGTCGGCATCGAAAAATCGCGCCCATGTCGCGTCCGTGATGTCCTGCGGCAACGCGGTTTCCCGGGCTCGGCCATAGAACGCGTTGTAGCCGTCCCATAGCGGTTTCCATGCGGTGTAATCGGCTTGCTCTATTGGTCGTATGCAGACTGTGTCGGTCATTTAGCGCTCTGCGGCGTTGAAAGGCGTTCGATTTGGGCGCCATCGGCATCGAAATTCTTTGGGTCGAGCCAGCGTTCGTAGCGAGTCTTCAACGCCGGCCATTCCGGGTCGATGATCGAAAACCACGCGGTGTCGCGGCTGCGTCCCTTGTAGGTCGTCGCTTGCCGGAAGATGCCTTCGAACGTGAAGCCGAAGCGCTTGGCCGCAGCGCGCGATGGTTCGTTCAGCGAGTCGCACTTCCATTCGAAGCGCCGATAGCCCAGATCGTCGAAGACATGACGCATCAGCAGGAAAATCGCTTCGGTTGCAATGCGCGTCTTCTTCAGCAACGGCGAGAACGCAATGAATCCGACCTCGATTACACCATTCACCGCGTCGATACGCATCAGCGCGAGCGTACCGAGCGCCTTGCCGCTGCCGGTATCGATCACCGTAAAGTGCAGCGGGTCCGAACTGGATGCGAGTTTTTCCAGATGCGCCTGATAAGCCTCGAGCGTGCCGAATGGCCCTGTGGCGAGATACGTCCAGTCGCGGCCATCGGCAGCCGAGTCGTAAGCCTCGGCCAGATCGTTCAGATGCGCGGCCGGATCGACGGGAACCAGACGGCAATAGCGTCCTTCGAGCGTGACGCGTGACGGCGGCTGTGCGCCTTTCCAGTTCGCGAGCGGTGCGCCAATGGGCTGTGCGAATTCATTTTGGAACGTGCTCAATCGATTCTCCGTCCAGGTAAATGGTTTTGCGATGCGGGTTCGTGTGGTTCCAGCGTCTGGTATAAGAATAAAATGCCGATGGCGCCAATGATAGACCCAATAACTCCGATTTATTTAGAGCCACGCATTTCTGACGATCCACCATTTCATGGACCTCGCTTTACTTTTTTCGTCGTTCTCACACCGACTCAATGGCCGGAAGATCACGCAGCAGCGTTTGCTTTACGAAGCGTTGCGCGATGCCATTCTAGATGGCCTGCTTCCCGCAAGCACGCGCTTGCCTGCCACGCGGGTGCTTGCGAACGAACTTCGCATTGCGCGCAACTCGGCCATGTTCGCCTACGAGCAACTCGCCGAAGAAGGTTTCCTGCACGTCACCCGGCGAGGTTCGGTCGTGGCCTCCGTCAGGGCTCAGACGCAATTGAACCCCGCGGCGAAGAAACCTCAGCCGGCGCAACTTTCGCGACGTATCGATGGATTGAGGCGCGAGCCGCAGACAAGTCCTATTGCGGTATCGTTTCGTCCGGGCTTGCCGGCCCTCGATGAATTCCCGATGACGCAATGGCGCGCGGCCATCGCCCGCGCATGGCGAAAGCTCGAAGCAACAGACCTGGGTTATGCGAACAGCGCCGGCGCACCCGAGCTCCGGCAGGCGCTGGTCGATTACCTCAAGGTTTCGCGGGGCGTGCGCTGTGATATCGACCAGGTTTTCATCACCGATGGCACGCAGACGAGCCTCGATCTTTGCGCGCGCATCCTGGCGGATGCCGGCGAGCGCGTGTGGGTCGAAGATCCTGGGTACGCCGGTGCGCGTGCGGCGTTCAAGGGGGCGAACTTGTCGCTCGTATCCATACCTGTCGATGCCGATGGCATCGCGCCCACGCCTTTACACTGGACGCAGTCACCGCCCAAACTGATCTACGTGACTCCGTCGCATCAATATCCGCTTGGAAGCGTGCTCAGCATTGAACGTCGCATGAAGATCATCGAGGACGCTCGCGCCCACGGAGCGTGGGTGATCGAGGACGACTACGACAGCGAGTTCCGTCACACCGGCTCACCGTTCGCGGCCATGCAGGGACTCGCCGGCGATACCCCTGTGATCTACCTCGGCACGTTCAGCAAGACGATGTTTCCCGCGCTGCGAATCGGCTTCATGGTCGTGCCGCCCGGGCTATCCCGCGAGTTCGCACGCACGCTCGGTGAAATATCACGGCAAGGCCGCGCCGCCGATCAACTCGCGCTTGCGGACTTCATGCGAAGCGGCGCGTACACGCGGCATTTGCGGCGCATGCGTGGACTGTATTCGCGCAGGCGCGTTGCGCTGCAGGTCGCGCTCGAACAGCACTTCGGAGATTTGCTTACAGTATCGGGCGGAGCAGGCGGCATGCACCTGACGGCTCGACTGAATTCGCCCTTGCGCGATGTGGACGTCTGTCGCGCAGCACGATCCGAAGGGTTATGGGCGGTGCCGGTCAGCGAATTCTGTCTTGCCGATACAAACATCGCAGCGTACAACGGCCTCGTGCTGGGATACGCGAGCGTGCCGCCGACCGAGGCCCATGCCGCCGTCGAAAAACTCGCACGGATCGTAAGATCGATGCTGCCTTGACGTTTATCAGCGCGTTCATCACCGCGTTTATTACCGACCATCCATGTCCGAACCGCTGATTCCCGCAACCGTTGCATTCCGCCCGAACGGCTCGCCTTATTCGCCGCTTTATGGCGACATTTATCACAGCGTCGTGGGCAGCGTTGCGCAGGCGCAATACGTTTTCTTGCGAGGCAACGGCCTTCCCGAACGATGGCAGGGCTGCCCCGATTTCACCGTGCTGGAAACCGGCTTCGGCATGGGCATCAATTTCCTGACGACGTGGGCTGCATGGCGCGCGGATCCATCGCGCGGCGGCCGTCTGCACTTCGTATCCGTGGAAAAGCATCCGTTCTCCGCCAGTGACCTCCGTCTCACGCACGCAGCCACCATAGACGATGCACCCGTCGCAGCGCTCGCACAAACGCTTGCCGACGCATGGCCCGACCTCACGCCCGGCACGCACACGCTCGCCTTCGATAACGACATCACCCTGACACTTATATTCGACGACGCGGTCACTGTCTTGCCTACGCTGCAATTTCGCGCCGATGCGTTTTATCTCGATGGTTTTGCGCCCGCCAAAAACCCGGAGCTATGGACGCCATCGGTGTTCGAGTCGCTCGGGGCGCTAGCGAACGAAGGCGCAACGTTCTCGACCTACACGAGCGCCGGCGATGTCAAACGCGCGCTGTTGCATGCCGGTTTCCAATACAAGAAGATACCGGGCTTCGGCTGGAAACGCGCAATGCTGGCCGGGAAATATTTACCGCTTTAATCGTCGCCTAAGAACCATAAATTGCCGATTTTCCGGCTATTGCTCTGAATGAAATTCACCTGAAAGGCACATCGCGTTTCATCGCCGACAGCGCGTTGCAGAAAATGTATGATCTGCGCCAGCACGCGCGGCGGCCTTGTTCCGGAAGGCGCCGCGCACCTATTACACCGGCAGAACCGCGCCCCCGATGCGCTCAATTCAATAACAGGGATAACGCAATGCCCGATCGTATTGCTGTCGATCAGAACAGCTTTCGCCGCATCATCCGACGCAACATCGCCTTGCCGCTTGGCGCGGGAATCGCCACTGCGGCCGTGTTCGTGGGCCTGCTATTCTATCTGCTGTCGGCCATGAACTGGCTCGAACATTCGGAGCGGGTGATCGGTGATGGCAACGACCTGATCAAGCTTGCGGTCGATCGTGAATCCGGCCAGCGCGGTTTCCTGCTCACTGGCGACGACAGCTTTCTTGCCCCTTACCAGCTTGGCAAGGCGAGCTTCAACGCAAAGCTCTCGACGCTCATGGACCTGATCAGCGATAACCCGCCGCAGGTCGAACGCCTGAAGCGCATCGAAGCGTTGCAAACGCAATGGGAACGCTTTGCCGAACAGACCATCGCCATGCGGCGGGCAAATCAGGACGTCGTCGGGATTCTGCGCACGGGGCGCGGCAAGCTTGAATTCGACGAGACCCGCCGCGAGTTCAAGGACTTCATGGACGTGGAGCTGAATCTGCGCTGGGAGCGCGCCGCGACCGCGAAGCAGGTCACGATCACGGCTGTCGCCATCTTCCTTGCGATCAGTTTGTCCTTGAGCGCGATGCTTGCCATCTTCGGGCGCCGCGAGTTGATGAAGCTGTCCGAGACCTACGATAACGCGCTGCAGGCACAGGCCGAACACAACGAGGTCCTGCATCAGCAGGCGTGGCTGCGAACCGGGCAGAGCCAGCTTGCAGAGAGTCTGGTCGGCCAGCAGACATTGCCGCGCCTCGGCCGCGCGATGCTCGAGTTCCTTTCGCAGTATCTTGGCGTGGTGGTCGCAGCGCTTTACGTGCGCGATGAAAGCGGCAAGCTGCGCCGCGTCGCCGCGTATGGTTTCAGCCGCGAGAACGAGGCGCGCGAACAATCCTTCGAGAACGCCGAGACGCTTGTCGGGCAAGTGGCCGAGAGCCGTCGGCTGATGGAACTCGACGATATCCCCGACAACTATCTCAAGGTCACCTCGGGCCTTGGAACCAGCCCGCCTAAAAGCGTGGTGATGACCCCCATCGACAACGACGGCGCCGTGAACGGTGTGATCGAACTCGGCTTCATGCAGACACCGTCGAAGCGTGATGTCGAGTTGCTCAAGCTGATATCGGCGAACGTAGGCGCTTCGGTGGAAGCGGCGTTGTATCGTGAACGTCTGCAGGATGTGCTCGCCGAAACGCAGCAACTTAACGAAGAGTTGCAGGTCCAGCAAGAAGAATTACGCTCCGCAAACGAAGAACTGGAAGAGCAGACCGCCGCACTTGAAGAGTCGCAATCCAACCTGAACAACCAGAAGGCCGAACTCGAAACCATCAACGAGCAGCTCACGTTCCAGGCGCTGACGCTCGATGAGAAAAACGAAGCGCTCAACAAGGCGCAGACCGAACTCGAAGCGCGCGCCGAAGACTTGCAGCGGGCGAGCCGCTACAAGTCCGAGTTCCTCGCGAACATGTCGCACGAGTTGCGCACGCCGCTGAACAGTTCGCTGATCCTCGCAAAGCTGCTGTCCGAAAACCACAAAGGCAATCTCAGCGACGAACAGGTCAAGTTCGCAAACACGATCTATTCGGCAGGCAACGACCTGCTCAACCTCATCAACGATATTCTCGATATCTCCAAGGTCGAGGCGGGCAAGCTCGAACTCGCGCCGGAAGAAGTATCGCTCGCGCGCCTGACGGAATCGTTGCAGCGGACCTTCGAACCGCTCGCGGGTCAGAAGCGGCTGACGTTCACGGTCGGTAATGAACCCGGCACGCCGTCTTCAATCTTCACCGACTCGCGGCGGCTCGAACAGATCCTGAAGAACCTGATATCGAATGCGCTGAAGTTTACCGATACCGGCGCCATCTCACTGACGTTGGGCCGCACGGGCGACGATCGTGTGCGCTTCGCGGTGAAGGATTCGGGTATCGGCATTGCGCCGGAAAACCAGGAGACGATCTTCGAAGCCTTCCGTCAGGCGGACGGCACCACGAGCCGTCGATACGGGGGCACCGGACTCGGCCTTTCCATCTCGCGCGATCTCGCGAAACTGCTGGGCGGCACTATCCACGTGACGAGCGCGCTGGGCGCGGGCAGCACCTTCGAACTCATTTTGCCGGCGCGCTGGACGGATAGCAGTGAAGTGGCGGAGAGCGCACCTGTCGTGGCGCCGCCGCGTGCGGTCCCCGTACCCGTCGTCCGTGTCGAGGCGCCGCTCGTGGAGACTGCGACCGTCGCCGTCGCCGCGTATGACGACGACCGGCACGAAGCCAATCCGGGAAAACGCTCGGTGCTGGTGATCGAAGACGACCTGGCATTCGCGAGCATCCTGTACAACCTCGCGCACGAAATGCGTTATCGCTGTCTGGTGGCGCAAACCGCGGCCGAAGCCATGCAACTCGTCGCGCAGCATCTGCCCGATGCAATCCTGCTCGATATCGGCTTGCCCGATCGTTCGGGGCTCATGGTCCTGCAACAACTGAAGGACGGGCCGCAGACCCGTCATATCCCCGTGCACGTGGTCTCCGCCAACGACAGCGGCGAGGCGGCGCTGCATCTTGGCGCTATCGGCTATGCAGTCAAGCCGACCACGCGCGACCAGCTCAAGGAAATCTTCCGCAAGCTGGAAGACAAGTTCACGCAGAAGGTCAAGCGCGTATTGCTGGTCGAAGACGATGCCCGCCAGCGCGAAAGTATCGTGCAGCTTATCGGCGATGATGACATCGACATCACCGCCGTCGAGTTCGGTGAGGAAGCGCTCGCGCTGCTGCGCACGACCATTTTCGATTGCATGATCATCGACTTGAAACTGCCGGATATGCAAGGAGGCGAGCTGCTCCAGCGCATGTCGGGCGAGAACATGTATTCGTTCCCGCCGGTGATCGTCTATACCGGACGTAACCTGACGCACGCGGAAGAAGCCGATCTGCTCAAGTACTCGCGTTCGATCATCATCAAGGGCGCGCGTTCGCCCGAGCGCTTGCTGGATGAAGTCACGTTGTTCCTGCACAAGGTGGAGACCGATCTGTCCACCGAGCGGCAAACCATGCTGAAAACCGTGCGCGGCCGTGATCGCGTGTTCGAGGGCCGCCGCATTCTTCTCGTCGATGACGACATCCGCAACATCTTTTCGCTGAGCAGCGCGCTCGAACACAAGGGCATGACGGTCGATATCGCGCGCAACGGTTTTGAAGCCATCGACAAGCTCAACGAGGTGACGGATATCGACCTGGTGCTGATGGACGTGATGATGCCCGCAATGGACGGGCTCGAAGCCACGCGCCGCATTCGTACCGATGCCCGCTTCAAGACCCTGCCGATCATCGCGATTACAGCAAAGGCGATGAAAGACGATCAGGAACAGGCGCGCGCGGCCGGGATGACGGATTATCTGGCGAAGCCGATCGATCTGGACCGGCTCTATTCGCTGTTGCGTGTCTGGTTGCCGGGGCTGGAAAGAATCCGGGCTTGACGGTCTTGAAAGAACTCTGCAGGGCCTCTGACCGTTCTTTCAATCGAACTCCTGGTATTGCGGCAATGAATCAGTGATCGTGTACCACGGCGCTTTCGATCCAACAAAAATATGCGCCGTGGGACGGATGGAGGGGCTATCCATCAGCGTGCCCATCGTCACATGAGCGAACGCGCCTTCACGCACGACGGAGTACATGAGCGAGCCGCAATGCCTGCAATGGACGTCGTGCGCGGCGCGTGGATCGCCGTGGATCAGCAGCGCGTTTTCACCTTGCACAAGCGTGAGCTTGTTCCGTTCGATGCCCGCAAACGGCTTGAAAGCCGAGCCTGTTGCGCGCCGGCAATTCGAGCAATGGCAATTCAACGCATAGACGAATTCGTCCTTCACCGCGTAGCGGACCGCGCCGCACAGGCACTTTCCGGCAAGCAAGGCACAGGCGTGAACCTCGTTCGATGAATTCATGATCGGTGGATGAAAGAGCCTCGTATGCCGCAAGTTTAGGCGTGACGCGTGTGTCTGCGCTATCCCGTCGAGCGAATATCCTTAGCAGGGTTCATACTTACGCCTGGCCGCCTTGCTGCGACCGTTTCACGCGTCGCGGCGGCAACGACCCCGCGCCGGCTCCACGTTCCCCATTACAACAACTTCATGCCCCGCAACCAGCAGACGTCGCGTCCGTTAGTCATTGCATCGGTGATGGCATCAATGGCAATGGTCGCCATTGAAGCCACCATTGTTTCCACCGCCATGCCGCAGATCGTCGCGCAACTCGGCGACCTGCATTTGTACAGTTGGGTCTTCTCGTCGTTCCTCCTGACGCAGACCGCAATGACTGTCATCTTCGGCAAGCTCGCCGATCTTTACGGCCGCAAGCCGATTGCGCTCATCGGCATTGCGATTTTCCTGATCGGGTCGGTGCTCGCCGGCTTCGCGTGGTCCATGCCCGCCATGATCGTGTTCCGCCTGATCCAGGGCGTAGGCGCAGGCGCGATCCAGCCGGTCACGCTGACCATCGTCGCGGATCTTTACCCGGCGCGCGAACGCGGCAAGGTGCAGGGGTATCTCGCCAGCGTCTGGGCTATTTCAGCGGTGGTCGGACCCATGGTCGGCGGGTTGATCATCCACGACTTCTCGTGGGCGTGGATCTTCTGGATGAACGTACCGATCGGGCTTTTATCGGCGGCGGGTTTCATCATGTTCCTGCGCGAGTCGGAACGGCATGCAAAACCGTCCATCGACTTCGCGGGCGCGGGGCTGTTCATGGTCACCATTGCTTCGTTGATGATGGCGCTGACCTACGCGGGTGACGACGATATCGCCAAGGCATCCATGGCCGGCGGCGCGTTCGTGGTGTGCCTGTTGTTCTTCCTGATGCAGGAAAAACGCGCGGCCGAACCGATGATTTCATTCGCGCTCTGGAGCCGCCGCCCGATTGCCGCGTGCAATGGCTCGACGGTACTGTCCGGCATGATCCTGATGGGTTCGACGACGTTCCTGCCCATGTACGTGCAGGGCGTGTTGCACCGTTCGCCGGTGATTGCAGGCCTCGCGCTCACCATGATGATGGTCGGCTGGCCCGCCGGCGCGACCTTTGCCGCGAAGTCGCTGCATCGCTTTGGCTTGCGGCCCATCCTGGTCGGAGGCAGCGCATTCATTCCGATCGGCGCCGTGTTCCTGCTGACATTGTCGCCGGGAAGTTCGCCGTTGATTGCCGCGTTCGGGTCGTTGATCATGGGCTTCGGCATGGGGACGTCCAGCGTCAGTTCGCTCATGCTGATCCAGGAGATCGTGGACGTCGCGCAGCGCGGCAGCGCGACGGCATCGAACCTGTTCTCGCGCAATCTGGGAAGCACGCTCGGCGCGACCTTGTTCGGCGCGGTCCTGAACTTCGGGTTGAGCCATTCAAAGGACGTGGCCGCGGTGACATCGGATCAATTGAAAGCGTTGCTGCAGAACCAGGCGGGGAGCATGGGCAGCGGGGACGCGATACGTCAGGTGCTGCACGACTCGCTGCACCTGACGTTCGTCTCGATCTTCGTGATTGCACTATTCGCGGTGGGATTCTTGTTGTTCGTGCCGAAGGTCGACATTGGCGGCGAGCGGAAGATGCCGGTGGAAGCGCTCGCGCCGCTGGAGGACTGAAGCCTCATTGCGGCTTTCGGTTGACCACGTCGAGCGGCAGCTCGACATGGATGCGAAACCCGTCGGACGGTGCGCTTTCAAAAGCAATCCGTCCTTGCAATTCATGTACGCGTTCCTGCATGCCGAGAAGTCCGAAGCTGCCCTTGCTGCGGTTCCGGTCGATCGTCGTGCCCTTGCCGTTATCCTCAATATCGAGCTGCAGGTGATCATGCGTGAGGCGCATTTCGATGCGAACCCACGTGGCTTGCGCATGACGCGTGACGTTGTTCAGCGCTTCCTGCACAAGGCGAAAAACGGCTGTCGCCGCCGTCGCTGATAAATCCAGCGGACCGGCCAGATTGTTCACCGAGATGACCAGTTGATAGCGGCCGCGAAACTCGCCTGCAAGCCATTCGATCGCGGCTTCGAGTCCCAGGTCATCGAGCATGGACGGCCGTAACCCGCCGGCTAGGCGCCGCGTGGACGCAATGATGGAATCGATCTTGTCCTGCACGAGATGCGTGCGTGGTTTTGCCAGGCGCGAGTCGTCAGTGCCATGCGATAAAACCCGATCCAGCATCGCAACATCCATTTTCAATGCGATCAGTTGCTGGCCGAGGTCGTCATGCAGTTCACGCGCGATCCGTGCCCGTTCCTCCTCCCGGGCGCTCTGCACATGCGCGGACAATGCGCGGGTGTGCTGCAAATCGATCAGCCGGAGACGGTCGGTCATGTCGCGCGTGACTTTCGCGAAGCCTTGAAGCGCGCCATCGGGCGCGCGTATTGCCGTGATCGTGACGTTTGCCCAGAATTGCGACCCGTCCTGGCGCACGCGCCAGCCTTCGTCTTCTATGCGGTCCTCGGACTCCGCAAGCGCCAGCTCGGTCTCGGGCTTGCGGATCGCGATGTCCTCGGGCGTATAGAACACGGAGAAGTGCTTCCCCACGATCTCGCCGGCCGTATAACCCTTGATACTTTGCGCGCCGCGATTCCAGCTCACCACATGCCCGAGCCGATCGAGCATGAAGATCGCATAGTCCTGGACCGCATCGACGAGCATGCGGAAGTGAACGTCGCTTATTTCAAACGGGAACGCATTGCTTGATGAGGCGTCGTTTGCCCGTCGCGAGGAAGATGGATCGTCTGGTTGGTCGACCGGCACGTGATTCTCCCGCTCGGATTGCTCGCAAAAACGTCATCACTCCCGCGCGCCGCTGGCCGCGGGAGATCAGACGGTCACTTCTTCAGGCCATCCATCAACTGAACGGTCTCGTAGTTCTGGACGAGTTTTTCCAGGCCGCGCACCACATCGGCTTCCATTTCAAGCAGCGCCTTGTCACCCTGGAATCTCGCGCGAACGGCCGGATGAAAGCGCGTATTGATGAAGTCGCTGATTTCCTCGATATGCTCGAGGGTCCCCGAATCCGGATAAAGAACCGTTTTTGGGGACGCGGCATCGTAGAAAAGATTGTGCTTCCACTTGGGCACGAAGTTCTCGGGCTTCGTATCTGTCACCAGGAACGAGCCGATCAACTGGAGCTTGCCCTTCATTGTCTTTGGGGTCAGAAACGTCCAGACCTTGCGGGGGAGACGTTCCTTCATCCCCTCCAGCTTGTCGCCGTTTGAACCCAATGTCCCGATGCGCCCTTCCTTGATGTCCGACGCATAATCTTTCCAGTAATAGAAAATATCCAAAGCTTGTGACCCGTTGTTCCTGTAGTTGCTGGTATGCACCAGTCGCAGCCGAGACTCTGCCTACGCCCGGCTGGGCATGACTGGGGCGCTTATTTGTCGTTCAAAAATCGATCACGATGGCTTTCGAGCGTCGCTCGTATTTCCCGATCATATCGCGCCGGACGAACATTCTCGAAACAGCGCTTCGTGGACGGGGTGTTGCGCGATTTTAATTTCATACGTCAATGAGCTGGCGTGCGGCAAATCCTATGCTGAATCGGTCGGAATGCCCGCTGCATGAATCGACGCTAGAATCAGGTTTCGAATCACGTGCAGCCATCGGAATATGCCAGATAGCGTCGCCTACCATCGTAGCAACTTGACTCCCGGTCTTGTGCTTGGTGAGGCGCGTCTTTCGGATTTTCGCTTCGAGCGTCATTATCATCTGGATTACCACGTGGGCATGGTGACCGAGGGGATTCAGCGGCAGCGGCATCGTGGCAATACGGAATTTCTCGCGCCCGGACGGATCTCGCTCATGCCGCCGGGCGAGATACACGATGGCGATCGGTATGGCGACGGCGCATATGTGCTCAAGACTTTTCGTTTATCGCCCGAGCTTTTTGGCGCCGTGGCCGAAGAAATCTCGGGCTCGAATGCCGAACCGACCCCTGCCGGCGCGCTCCTCGAAAACGCCGGACTGGCGGCGCGTCTGATCAACCTTCACAGCACGATGCAGGCAAGTGCCGTAGCGTCGCCGCTGGCGTTGCAATCGGAATGGCTGACGTTGTTCGACCGCCTGTTCACGCAATCGCGCGTGGTCGCGCCCCAGTCGGTCAAGGGTAGGTTGCGCGCCGAGGACTGGCATCGCGTGAAGGATTATTGCCACGCGCATCTGGCGCACAAGATCACGCTGGATGAACTCGCTGCGCTTTGTGGGTTAGAGCGATTTCATTTCCTCAAGCTGTTCAGGCAGACCGTTGGCATGACGCCGCACGCGTGGCTCGTGCGGTTGCGGCTTGAACAGGCCGCATCCATTCTGCATGCAACGTCGCGAAGCATTGCCGATGTCGCGCAGGACGTCGGTTTCTACGATCAGAGCCATTTCAACCGCGCGTTCCGGCGTGCATTCGGCGTGGCGCCATCGCGCTATTGATACGCTTCATGCGGTTTTATCCCGCAAGCCGCGCGACGTTGGCGATCAGGTTATCGACGTCTTCAGTGGTCGTCGCGAACGACGTCACGAAGCGCACCACGCCCGGTTCCCATCGGTTGTGGTAGAACACGAACCCCGCTGCCAGAAGCCCTTCAATGACCGCTGCCGGCAAGCGGCAGAAGAGAATGTTCGCTTGCGGCGCGCCGAAGATCTCCACGCCCTCCAGGTCCTTGATGCCGTCCTGAAGGCGCCGGGCGGTGTCGTTTGCCTGGCGTGCGTTGCGCAGCCATAGATCATCGGTCAGATACGCGTCCATCTGCGCCGAAAGAAAGCGCATCTTGGAGAACAGATGGCCGGCGCGCTTGCGCCGGTAACCCATCTCGGCGGCCAGTTTTTTATCGAACAAAACGATGGCTTCAGCGCATGGAACACCATTTTTTGTTGCGCCAAAAGACAGCGCGTCGACGCCTGCTTTCCATGTCATTTCCGCAGGCGTGCAGTCGAGCGAGACGAGTGCATTCGCAAAGCGCGAACCGTCCATGTGCAGGCCGATCGAGGATGCGCGGCACAGGTCGCCCAGTTCGCGGATTTCATCGAGGCTGTAGATGCTGCCCACTTCCGTAGCTTGCGTGATGCTGACGCACGAAGGCTGCGTCACGTGGACGTCGCCGACCTTGACGTTCGCGGCCTTGCGCAGGTTCTCGGGGTCGATCTTCGCGGACGGCCCGTCGACAGAAATCAGCTTCGCGCCGTTCGTATAAAACTCGGGCGCGCCGCATTCGTCATTGTTGACATGGCTCGACGGGTGGCAAAAGACGCTGCCCCAGGGCGGCGTCATGGCCGCGAGGCACAACGCGTTTGCCGTCGTTCCAGTAGGCACGAGTAACACATCCACGTCGCGCTCGAACAGTTCGGCAAGCTTGCGTTCGACGCGCGCCGTGAGCGCATCGCCGCCGTAAGGCGTTGACTGGCCCGTGTTGCAGTCCACCATGGCTTCAAGGACTTCCGGCGAAGCTCCGGCGATGTTGTCGCTCGAGAAGCCGAGGGCGGGTTCTTTGTGTGTCGATACAGCTTGCTGATTCACGAGTCGGTCCTTTCTGCGGCGGCAAGGGGTGCGCTTCAAACTCGTGAGCTTAGTGAAAACCTGATCTGTACGCTTGTATAAAATTGATCGGCGTGACCGCCGTAAATCAGTGCGGCTTTTTACGGCAGCGCGCCAGACCGCTCACGAATCGCCGCTGCGCCGTGCCGCCAGGAACGCCGCTTTCCTTTCTTCCCTTTCCGCCGCAAAGGCAGGGCTGATGGTCGCGTGGGTATCGTCGAAAGAAAACGGCTTGCTGCCTGGAGTCGGCCGCCACGATGCATCGACAACCTTCTTGCTGCGCTTATGCACCAGATGCACCGCCGGTTCCGCCTTGCCTTGCGGGTCGTCCCACTTCATTTGCCACGCACGAAGCAGGAGCAGGACTTCATCTAGATCCTTGCCTTTGGCCGTTGCGTGATACTCGTAACGCGGCGGCCGTTCGTTATACAGGCGCCGCTCGATCACGCCGTCCTTCTCGAGGCGCTTCAGTCGTGTCGACAACAAAAACGACGACATGCCCGTCTGCGCCTGGATTTCCTCGAAGCGCCGCGAGCCCATGCTCAGTTCGCGCAGAATGAGCAGGGTCCAGCGGTCACCCACCACGCTCAACGAGCGCGCGATGGGGCAGACACTTTCGCAAACCTCGTCCCAACTCATCCTTCCTCTCCGCTATCAAACAATCGGGTTCACGCAACATGCACTGGCAGCTTCGATAACAACTCGTCAGTCGTCAATATAGCGTGCGCGAACATGGGGGCGTTGGTTTGCGCCGCGACCATTCCCGCATGGCTGAATGCAGCGGTCGCGTCTTTTACGAGCGTCACATGATAGCCGAGCTCCATGCCGAAACGGCCCGTGGACTCAATACAGCTATTCGCGATCAGGCCGACAAGGATGATCTTCTGGATGCCATGCTGCTTGAGTTGCAGGTCGAGATCCGTATTGGCGAAGCCGCTTTGCGCCCAGTGTTCCTTGATGACGACATCGCCTGGTTGCGGACCGAATTCCGGATTGAACTCGCCGCCCCACGTGCCGACTTCGAACGCCTTGGTCGGCAGTCCCGCCTGCTGGAACATGTTGATGTGCTGCCAATGATCGAAGTCGCCGGGATGCGAGCGGTGATGCGGAACGATAAAAACCTGAATGCCTGCTGCCCGCACCGTGGGGATGATCTGGCGGAGATTGTCGAACATGTGCGACGCGTCGGCGGTCTCCTTGATCGCGTTGAAGAGCTTGCCGCCCTCGGTCATGAAGTCGTTGTACGGATCGACGATCAACAGCGCGGTGTCGTGTTGCTCATAGTTCGATGCAGACATGGCGGCTCCCGGAAAAGTGGAAATGGATGAATCGGGCAACGGTGACCGAATGTTACTTCAAAAAATGAAGGCACAACAAAAAAAGATGCCGTGCGATTGGCGGCGCTTGGTCGCCCGTGGC
>NZ_CAXTGZ010000006.1:0-32665 GCF_964243625.1 uncultured Caballeronia sp. | reverse complement strand
GTGTGGAATGCAAACCCTGCGTTCAAGTGCTTCGCTTACGAAGACGCCCTCTACCGCCGCATGTCGGGCCTGTTGCAGGCGCGTCTCGCGGATCTTGCCGCACGAGGGATCAGTGCGACGCCTGAGCCCGCACATTGGCGCGCGAACCAGCACGACCAGGCGCTAAAACGCGAGGCGGTCAAAGCGTACGCAAGTCAGCTCAAGGCGTTCGGACCGGAGGGCTACGACGATGTCTTTTGTACCGAACGCTGCTGGAAGCTCGAACTAGCCAAATGAAAAGCGATGCGCCTAATATTGATTTCGAGCCCGTACCCGAAACGGAAGCAAGGGCAAGGATATCGGTGGTGGTGCTCACCTACAACCGCTGCGTGCAGGTGCTCGAAACGCTCAGCCGGCTTTGCGCGCTGCCGGAGCAGCCGCGCGTGGTGGTCGTCGACAACGGCTCGACCGACGGCACCCCGCAGCAGATTGCCGAATGCTTCCCCTATGTGACGCTCATCATTGCGCAGACGAATCTCGGCGCAGCGGGGCGCAATGTCGGCGTGAGCAGCGTCACCACGGAGTACGTAGCATTTTGCGACGACGACACGTGGTGGCACGCCGGATCGCTGCAACGGGCGGTACAACTGCTGGACAGCGCGCCGCGGGTAGGCGTGCTCAATGCCCGTATTCTCGTGAATGACGCCGGCGAAACCGACGACACGTGTCAACTCATGGCGCGCAGCCCGCTCGACGCAGCCGGCCTTCCCGGTCCTTCGTTGATCGGATATATGGCGGGAGCCTGCGTCTTCCGCACGTTGCTCTATCGGCAGATAGGGGGTTACGAACCGCGCCTGTTCATTGGCGGGGAAGAAGAGCTGGTGGCGCTCGATGTGCTCGCGAGCGGCTTCGCGATCGTGTACGCAGACGAACTTGTTCTTCACCATCATCCCTCACCGATACGCGACAGCAGCTTGCGCCGGCGCATGCTTGCCCGCAATGCGGCGTGGGTTGCGTGGATGCGTCTGCCATGGCGCGAAGCGTGGAACACCACGCGCGTTGCCATCAAGATCATTCGCCGCGAAGGCACTTTTCCCCGCGACGCTTTCTCTTTGTTCGCGGCATTGCCGTGGGCGCTCGCGCGGCGTCGCGCGATTCCTGACGACGTCGCACGCATGCGCGGGGCGGTGCATCTCGCCGAACGCACATACACCCGGTCCTGAAGCAGTCACCACACGACGCGCACCCTAAATGAAACGCAGGGGAAACGCACGCAAAATAAATGCGTAGGTATCGCAACGAACCAACGCTTCTTTCGTTCGCTTCACGAGTGGCACAACGAATGCTGTGTCTGGTCCAGCCGCCCAAGCTTCAGCGGGCGCGACCTGCTCCAAGCCAAGACCTTCTCCAGGGACACCATCGTGAAGATCGCACTCATCAGCGAACATGCGTCGCCGCTCGCTATTGCCGGCGGCGTCGACAGTGGCGGACAAAATATCTACGTGGCGAATGTGGCGCGTCAACTTGCCCGAAAGGGACATCAAGTCGATGTCTTCACACGCTGCGACAGGTCGTTGTTGCCGCTGATCTCGAAGTTCGAGGGAGCGCGGGTCATCAATGTACCGGCGGGGCCAGCAAGGCAACTGCCCAAGGAGCAACTGCTGCCATTCATGGAGGAGTTCTCGCGATTCGTGATCCAGTTCTTCCGAAACGAACCCACGCGCTACGACGCCGTACATGCAAACTTCTTCATGTCGGGCCTCGTTGGCCTTCGCGTGAAGGAAGCCTTGGGCGTACCGCTCGTCACGACCTTCCATGCGCTTGGCCGCGTGAGGCGTCTGCATCAAGGCTCGGATGACGGTTTTCCCGATGATCGATTCGACATAGAAGACGCGCTGGTACGTCGTTCGGATTCGGTGATAGCCGAATGCCCGCAGGATACGTCGGATCTCGTGTCGCTTTACGGTGCGGACCCGGCGCGGATCGACCTGGTGCCATGCGGTTTCGACAGCGACGAATTTCATCCGTCTGATAAAGAATCAGCCCGCGCCGAATTGGGGTGGCCGCAAGACCGCTTTATCGTGCTGCAGCTTGGACGGATGGTCCCGCGAAAGGGGATCGACAACGTGGTGCGCGCGATTGGTCTGTGCAATGGCAAACAGAGTGACGCGGCGCATCTCTATGTAGTCGGAGGCAATTCCGATGAGGCGAACGAGATCGCCACGCCGGAGATAGGCCGCCTGCGAGGAATCGCACAGGAATGTGGCGTGGCCGATCGTGTTCATTTTCTCGGACGGCGTTCGCGCTCCCGTTTGCGTCTCTACTACAATGCGGCAGATGTATTTGTGACAACACCGTGGTACGAACCGTTCGGGATCACACCGCTCGAGGCCATGGCGTGCAGTACGCCTGTGATTGGCGCCGACGTTGGCGGCATTCGTTACTCGGTCGCCGACGGTCAGACCGGATTGCTGGTTCCACCGAAGGATCCGGCTGCACTGGCAAATGCCCTGATCTTGTTAAAAAGTAGTCCTGATCTTGCACGAACGATGGGCGAGGCGGGTCTCGCACGCGCACGCGAGATGTTCACATGGGACGGTGTTGCGGACGCGCTAGCAAACGTTTATGCGCGCGTTTCAGGCATTACTGCAAACGAGGGAGAAGTCGCAACCCTGCGCGCCGTCGGGGGCGCGTCGGCATGAAGTCACAGCCAATAGCGCCCGCGCCGAGGGTCCCGGACTCGGCCGTCTTTCTCGACAAGGACGGGACTTTGCTTGTCGACGTTCCGTATAACATCAAACCTGAACTAATGCAGCTCGCGCCTGGTGCGCGTGAGGCCTTGCAGATTTTCTCGCGCCTCGAGGTTCCGCTCTACGTGATCAGCAATCAGAGCGGCGTGGCGCTGGGCAAGTTTCCTGTCGAAGCGCTGGACGCCGTTGAAGACCGTTTGCATGAACTCGTGTCGGAATGCGGCGCGACATTGTCCGGCGTCTACTGGTGCTTTCATCATCCGGAGGGCATGGTCGCGCCCTACAACCGCTCGTGTGACTGTCGCAAGCCACTGCCAGGCATGTTGCTCAACGCGTCGGACGATCATCACATCTCGCTCGCGTCGAGTTGGTTCATCGGTGACATTCTCGACGACGTGGAAGCAGGAAACCGTTCGGGGTGCCGCACCATTCTTATCGATAACGGCAATGAGACGGTGTGGCGTCGCGGACCGTACAGAGAACCTTTGTGCCTGGCGCCCGATCTCCACGAAGCTGCGCGTGTAATCGAAAAAGCCACGCAAACCTCGGAGTTTGTCCAATGAAGCAGGCACCCGTGGTCAATATCGTCATCGAGTCGCACGCGCGCGCGCCGGCTACACGGTCCGCGCAACCCTGGGGCGACAATATCAAGCGCATCCTGTGCATTCGCCTCGACAACCTCGGCGACGTGCTGATGACCACGCCCGCTTTGCATGCGTTACGGACGTCGGCGCCGGGACGGCACATCACGCTGCTGGCGTCGCGATCGGGAGCGCAGGCGGCACGTTATATCGATGACGTGGACAACGTGATCGAGTATGAAGCGCCCTGGGTCAAGAACAACCGTACAGTTAATGCCGCGACCGACCTCGACATGCGCTCGCATCTTCAGGCGGAAGGTTTCGACGCCGCCGTGATCTTCACCGTATATAGCCAGAACCCGATACCTGCCGCCATGTTGTGTCACCTTGCAGGCATCCCGAGGCGGCTCGCGCACTGTCGTGAGAATCCGTATGCGTTGCTGACCGACTGGGTTGCGGAACCGGAGCCGCAGACCGGCACGCGTCACGAAGTCGAACGGCAACTTGCTTTGGTGCAGCACGTCGGCGCGCACTCGAACAACACGCGCATGCATTTCAACGTGCGCCCGGACGACATCGAGTCATTGGCAATCAAGCTTGCTGATCGGGGCCTCTCGATCGACGAACCCTTCATCACGATGCACCCCGGCGCCACGGCAGCATCAAGACGTTATCCCGCCGAGCGGTTCGCACAGGCAGCCGCGCAACTCGCCGACACGACCGGCTGGCCTGTAATGATCACAGGCGGCCCGGATGAAGCCGAAGTTTGCGCCCAGGCGGGCGGATCGCACTGGATGACGGTCAACCTTGCCGGCGTGCTCGAACTCGGAGAGCTTGCCGCGCTGATCGCACGCACGAAAGTGCTGATCTCGAATAACAGCGGGCCGGTGCACATTGCGTCTGCGCTGGGTACACCCGTCGTCGATTTATATGCGCTGACCAACCCGCAGCACACGCCGTGGCAGACACCGCACCGCGTGCTCCACCACGATGTGCCGTGCCGCTGGTGCTACCGCAGCGTCTGTCCCGAAGGACACCATGCGTGCCTGACGGGGGTATCGGTCGAACAGGTAGTGAGTGCCGCCATGCAGCTTCTGCACGACGAACCCGTATCCACAGCAACGCAAGCAACCCTCGCGACCTCGTGAACCCTTCTCCTAATCAAGGCGACTCAACCATGTACACATTGGGCATCAACGCGGTGTATCACGACAGCGCCGCTGTGCTGATCGAGGACGGCGTAGTCATTGCAGCAGCAGAGGATGAACGCTTCACGCACATCAAGCATGCGAAGCGGCCTGTGCCGTTTTCCACGTGGCAACTGCCTTTCAATGCCATTGACTATTGCCTTAAGGAAGCCGGCATCGAACTCGCGGATGTTGACCACGTCGCGTATTCGTACGATCCGAAGCTGCTTTCGTCCATGCCGACGCACGCGGGCGCGACCATCGAATTGCCGCTCGAGCCGGGGCTGAAGCCGCTGTCGAATCCTTCGGAATCGCCGTGGGACCCCTTGTTTTTAAGCTACATCATGAATGCGCGTGCGCAGTTGATCGACGGCGCACCGCATCATCTGATGAAACGCTTTCGCAGCGACGGGCGCGCGATGCGTTTCGAGTGGCATTACGTCGACCACCATCTCTCGCACGAAGCGAGCGCGTTTCTCGCGGCGCCGTTCACCGATACCGCCGTGCTGACCATGGACGGCCGCGGTGAAGGCGTGACAACGAGCCTCGGCCAATTTGTCGATGGCGAATACAAGCGGCTGAAGCAGGTGGAGTTGCCGCATTCGCTTGGGCTTCTCTACGAGACGGTAACCGGCTATCTCGGCTTCCTGCACTCCTCCGATGAATACAAGGTGATGGCACTCGCCTCTTACGGCAAACCTGAGCACATCGATGCGTTCCGCGAGATCGTCAAGTACCGGCAGGACGGCACTTATACAGTAGACGCGCCACGTCTTGTAGAACGCTTCGGGCCTGCCCGCGAACGCGGCGGCCCGCTTGAACAACAACACTTCGACATTGCCCATTCATTGCAAGCCGTGCTGGAAGAAACCGTGCTGAAACTCGCTGGCTGGTTGCACGAACAAACCGGTCTCGACAAACTCTCCATGGCCGGGGGCGTGGCGCTGAACTGCGTGATGAATGCGCGCGTACGCGATCGCAGCCCGTTCAAGGAAGTCTGGGTGCAGCCTGCATCGGGCGACGCGGGCACCGCATTGGGCGCCGCGCTCTGGATCGACTATCGCAAGCGTGCGGAAACGGGTAACCGCTCGCGCAAGTGGCAGATGGATCATGCGTATCTCGGCCCGGAATACGCGGATGACGAAATCGAGCAATTGCTCAAGTGGACCAAGGCGCCGTATCGGCGGATGCATGATATAGCGGCTGAAACGGCTGACATCCTTGCGCAAAACAAGGTGATCGGCTGGTATCAGGGACGCACGGAATTCGGTCCGCGCGCACTTGGCGCACGTTCCATTCTCGCGTCGCCCATCGATCCGTCCATGCAGTCCAAGCTCAACGAGATCAAGGATCGCGAGGACTTCCGGCCGGTCGCGCCGGTCATCATGGAAGAGTACGCCAGCGAGTGGTTCGTGGACGGCGGTGTAGCGCCGTTCATGTTGTTCATCTTCGATGTACACCCCGCAAAGGAAACGCAGATCCCTGCTGTGCGGCACGTCGACGGCACCGCACGCGTGCAGACAGTGAACCGCAATCAGCATGCGCTTTACTACAATCTGATCGATGCCTTTCGCAAACGCACAGGCGTGCCCGTGCTGGTCAACACGTCCTTCAATACGCGTGGCGAACCAATGGTTAATTCTCCGCGTGACGCGCTGGAATCCTTCTGGACGTCGCCGCTCGACGCACTCGTGATCGGTTCGTTCCTGATCGAGAAGAATGGGGTCCGCGCATGAGTACGTTCGCGGCGAGCCCGACTGATGCTTTCGAAAACGTGCTGCGTAAAGGCGAGAAGTCAACGGATGATTCGCGGTTCGCCGCAACGCCCGACATCTCCGTGGTCGTGCCGACCTACAAGCGCCCGGCGATGCTCGAACGCTGCCTCGCGTCGATCCTGACGCAGGACTATGACCCGGCGCGCTTCGAGATCATTGTCTGCGACGATGGTCCGGACGATGCAACCCGCGCAACCGTTGAGCGCATCGCACACGAGCGCGCGAAGACTGGACCGCGCGTACGCTATCTGCCCGTCACCGCGACACAAGGTCCGGCTGGCGCACGCAACGCGGGCTGGCGTTTATCGCGAGCGAGCAGCATTGCGTTCACCGACGACGATACGCAACCCGACGCGCGCTGGTTGTCATCAGGTATGAACGTCCTTGCGGAAGGTTCGGGCGCCGTGGCGGGACGCATTATTGTGCCGTTGAGCGGCCGTCCGACCGACTACGAAAACGATGCCGCCGGCCTCGCACACGCAGAATTTGCAACGGCCAATACCTTTGCACAACGCTCGGCGCTGGAACGCATTGGAGGATTCGACGCCCGGTTCACCGCCGCGTGGCGTGAAGATTCCGACTTGCATTTCGCGTTCATGGAAGCAGGCATACCGATCGCCCGTGCCGATGATGCGATAGTGCTGCACCCGGTACGTCCCGCACGATGGGGCGTAAGCATGTCGCAACAAAAGAAGAGCCAGTTCGACGCGCTGCTGTACAAGAAATACCCGGCGCTGTTCAAAGCCCGCATTCGCCGCGCACCACCGATGCTGTATTACGCGATCATCATGGCGGCCATCGTTGCGGTCGTTACCGGCGCTTATGGCCACGCACAGCTTTCGGGACTCTCCGTGATCGCTTGGCTTGCGTTGACCGCATGGTTTTGCATCACGCGTCTCAGGCATACCTCGCGCGCACCATCGCACCTGATGGAAATGGCGTGCACCTCCGTCGTCATCCCTTTCCTTTCGATCTACTGGCGGCTCTATGGCGCGCTGAAGTTCAAGGTGCTCTTCTTATGACCGAGCGCATCGCGATCTTTCGTGCCTTGCAACTCGGTGACATGCTGTGCGCCGTTCCCGCGTTGCGTGCATTGCGGCAAGCGAAGCCCGGTGCGCATATCGCGTTGATTAGCCTGCCCTGGGCGCAAAGTTTCGTCACACGCTATACGCATCTCGTCGATGAGCTGATCGTTTTTCCTGGCGCAATCGGCTTCCCGGAGCAAGCGGAGACCAACGAGCATCTGGAAGGCTTCTGGCAAGACATGCACGCACGTCGCTTCGATTTCGCCATCCAGATGCACGGGAGCGGAGGCATCGCCAACGATATCGTCGGGCGGATGGACGCATCTTCAAATGCAGGCTTCGTGCAACCGGGCGAGCCGCAACGAGATGGCGTGTTTGTCGAATGGCCTGAAACGCTTAATGAAATCCTGCGCTATACGACGCTGATGCAGGCCCTGGGTTGCGGCGCGGAAGATACAAGTCTGGAGATTCCGCTAAATGATGAAGATCTTGCGGAATATGCCCGTCTGGCGCGTGTTTTCGGGCTAAGACCCGATCGTCTCGTGCTGATCCATCCCGGCGCTCAACTGCCTTCGCGCCGCTGGCCTGCTGAGCGCTTCGCGCAAGTTGCATCGGCACTTGCCGGCGAAGGCTGGCAAATTGCGATCACCGGCGCGGCAAGCGAGCACTTGCTGACCACGAGCGTCGCCTCTGCAATGAGGGGCCGTGCAATCAACCTCGCAGGAAAAACGTCGTTGGGCGGTCTTGCCGCGCTGGTATCGAACGCTCGGCTGGTGGTCTGCAACGATACCGGTCTTTCGCACGTCGCCGCCGCCATGAAAACGCGCAGTGTAGTAGTCGCGTCAGGCAGCGACACCCGCAGATGGGAGCCGCTCGACCGCGACCGGCATCGCGTGCTCGCCGATTATCCGTCTTGCCGGCCATGCGCGTTTCGTGAGTGTCCCTACGGACATCCGTGCGCACTCAACGTGCATGCAGAGCACGTGGTCGACGCCGCCTTGAACCAACTCTCACACTACGCGACCACTCATGCCGAATGACGCTCAACGACGCCTGCGCGTTCTTACATGGCACGTGCATGGCAACTATCTCTACTACCTGACCCAGGCGCATCATGACTTCCATCTTGTGACGAAACCCGGCAATCCGCCAGGGTATGCCGGTGCCGGTGGTGTTTTGCCATGGGGCGCGAACGTGCATGAAGTGCCTGCGGAACAAGTCGCATCGCAGGAATTCGATGTAATCCTGTTCCAGCATAAGACCCAGTGGGATGACGACCGCGTCAATCTGCTGAGCGACGCGCAACGCCGCCTACCGCGCGTCTATATTGAACATGATCCGCCACAGGACAACCCGTTCGAGCAGCGTCATTGGGTAGACGATTCCAACACGCTGCTCGTCCATGTGACGCATTTCAACAAGCTCATGTGGGACTGCGGCGCGACACCGACACGCGTGATCGAACACGGCGTGATCGTGCCCGATGGCGTGCGGTACACCGGCGAGAAAGAACGTGGCATTGTAGTCATCAATCATCTGCGGCAGCGCGGCCGGCGTTTGGGTAACGATGTCTACGCCGATGTTATCAAGCACGTGCCGCTGGATCTCGTCGGCATGGATGCACAATCAGCGGGCGGTCTGGGTGAGATCGGCAATCTGGAACTTGCGGCGTTTTCGGCGCAATATCGGTTCTTCTTCAACCCTATTCGCTGGACCAGCCTGGGTCTCGCCATTGTCGAAGCGATGACCATCGGCATGCCGATCATCGGGCTCGCGACAACCGAACTCGCAACGGTGATTCGCAATGGCGAAAGCGGTTACATCGACACGAACGTAGCTGCGCTGGTCGATGCAATGCAGCGTCTGATCCGCGATCCTAAAGAAGCGCGTCTATTGGGCGACGGCGCACGCAAGGTCGCCATGGAGCGCTTTCATATCGACCGGTTCGCAGCGGACTGGAACGAGACCTTGCGTCATGTCACGAGCTAACTCAAGCATCCGAGGATCATCATGAAAGAACATCATCGCAGCCGCATTCTGGTGACCGGCGGCGCCGGATTCCTCGGCTCGCATTTGTGCGAACGACTCGTGGCGCTCGGGCATGACGTGCTGTGCGTCGATAACTTCTATACCGGGACGAAGGACAACATTGCGCACTTGCTGGACTGCGCGAACTTCGAGCTGATGCGTCACGACGTAACGTTTCCGCTCTATGTGGAAGTGGATGAAATCTACAACCTCGCGTGCCCTGCTTCGCCGATTCATTATCAATACGATCCGGTGCAGACAACGAAGACCAGCGTGCACGGTGCGATCAACATGCTCGGCCTCGCCAAGCGCGTGAAGGCGAGAATCTTCCAGGCATCGACAAGCGAAGTCTATGGCGACGCCCGCGTTCATCCACAACGGGAAGACTACTGGGGACACGTCAATCCGCTTGGACCTCGCGCGTGTTACGACGAAGGCAAGCGCTGCGCCGAAACGCTGTTCATGGATTATCGGCGGCAGCATGGTTTGTCGATCAAGGTCGCGCGGATCTTCAATACGTATGGTCCGCGCATGCATCCCGCAGATGGCCGCGTCATCTCTAACTTCATGATGCAGGCGCTAGCAGGAAAGCCGATCACCATTTACGGCGACGGCTCGCAGACGCGCTCGTTCTGTTATGTCGATGACATGATCGATGCCTTCATTCGCCTGATGAACAGCCCTGAAGATGTGACGGGACCCATGAACCTCGGCAATCCACACGAGTTGTCGATGCTCGCGATTGCGCGAAGAATAATCGAGTCGACGGGGTCGTCGTCGGAAATCGTGTTCGAGCCGTTACCCATGGACGATCCATGTCACCGGCAGCCGGACATCACGTTTGCGAAGAACACGCTTGGCTGGCAACCGGCCACTGAACTCGATGACGGACTGAAGCGAACCGCCGATTATTTCAGTCGGCTGACGAAAGAAGCTGAAGACCGTGCGAAGTTGCCCGCGCCCGTTTGACCTCGGCGGCGTGGAATTCCTTCGTAAAACGGAACACCACGCGTGCCGACCTAGCTCTTCGAAGGCAATACGCCAGCCAGCACCTGTTTTGCGGTATCGAGGATCACGCTGCCTTGTTCGGGGTCGCCCTGCAGCAAGGTCGAAGCAAACGCCTTCGCCTGCTTGACCGTGATATGCGGCGGCAGCGGCGGCACGTTCGGGTCCGTCTTCACTTCCACAAGCACCGGCAGGTCCGAAGCCAAGGCTTCATCGAATGCGGCGCCGAGACGCTCGGGATCGTCCACATAAATCCCCTTCATGCCGATCAGTTCCGCGAACTTGTGATACGGGACGTCGGGAATCTGCTGCGACGCTTCGAACTTGGGATCGCCCTCCATCACGCGCTGCTCCCACGTCACCTGATTCAGATCCTGATTGTTGAACACCACGCAGACCCACGCGGCGTCGGTCGGCTTCCGGTATTTCATCAGCGTGATCAGCTCGGCCATGTTGTTCATCTGCATCGCGCCGTCGCCGACCATCGCAACCACGGGACGATCACGATACGCAAAGCGCGCAGCGATCGCATAGGGAACCGCTGCGCCCATTGATGCAAGACCGCCTGAGAGCGAGCACATCATGCCGCTTTTCACCTGGACGTCGCGTGCGTACCAGTTCGCGCACGAACCCGAGTCACTCGTGACGATTGCGTTGTCCGGCAGACGTGATGAAAGCTCCACCGCCACGCGTTGCGGATTGACCGGCGTGGCGCTTTGCATCGCGCGGTCGTGAAGCGTCTCGTGCCAGCTCCGGTTCCATCGCGAGATGCGGTCGCGCCAGCTACCTTGCGTCTTTTGCTCGAGCAGCGGCAACAGCGCCCGCAAGGTCTCGGCCGCGTCGCCCTGCAGGTTGACCTCCATTGGGTAACGCAGGCTCAGCATGTCGCCCTTCAGGTCGATCTGGACGCCGCGCGCCTGGCCTTCCTTCGGCAGGAATTCGGCGTATGGAAAGCCCGAGCCGATCATCAATAACGTATCGCACTCGGCCATCAGCTTGTAGCTCGGCTCCGTGCCGAGCAGCCCGATGGATCCAGTGACCCAGGGCAGGTCATCAGGCAAGGCAGCCTTGCCGAGCAACGCCTTTGCAACGCCGGCACCAAGTTTGTCGGCTATCGCGATCAATTCCTCTCTTGCGTTGAGCGTGCCTGCGCCGGCAAGAATCGCGACCCGCCGCCCATCGTTGAGCACCGCAGCCGCGCGTTCGAGATCGGCGGCATAAGGCACCACCTTTGGTGCGGTCCAGCCCACGCCCGAGTGCAACGTTCCATGTGCCCGTTCCGGTTCTTCATAGGGCATTTCCTGCAAATCGTTCGGCAGGATGATCGCCGTCACACGGCGCTCGGACAACGCGATCCGTACCGCACGATCAACGAGATGGCGAACCTGCGAAGGCACCGTAGCCTGCTGCGCAAAGGAGCCGGCGACATCCTTGAACAGCGACGACAGATCCAGCTCCTGCTGATAATGGCCGCCAAGCGCGGTGCGTGCCTGCTGCCCGACAATGGCGAGCACGGGCATGTGGTCCATGCGAGCGTCGTAGAGGCCGGTAATCAGATGCGATGCACCTGGTCCCGAGGTCGCGATACACACGCCGAGTTCGCCCGTGAACTTGGCATGCGCGCATGCCATGAACGCGGCCATTTCCTCGTGCCGCGCCTGAATGAACTCGATCTGGTATGGCGCGCGGCGCATTGCACCGAATACGCCGTTGATGCCGTCGCCGGGATAACCGAACATCTTGCGCACGCCCCACGCATGAAGCCTCGCCACGATAAAGTCGCCTACTGTCTGCGCCATTGCATGCTCCTGCACGTTATCTGCGTTTATATGAAAAAGCGCGACTGCGAAGCCGCGCTTTTCCGGTCAGCCCTTCTTGCTTGTTACTGTCCCTTCGTGTCGCTGCTTGCGTCCGCGCCCGGCATGTTGGTCGTGTCCGTCGCGGACTTGCGGGCCATCTTCTTGTGCGTCTTGCCGCTCTTGGCCATCGTGCCGGATGCAGGGTCGCCGCCGCTCGTCATACCGGCGGTCGCGGCGCTATGCGCATTTCCGCCGCCTGAGCCACCGTTACCATTTCCGCCACCGGCATTACCGCCCGCACCACCGCTTTGCGCCAATGCGATTGTCGATACGACGGCGAACAAACCTGCCAGAACAATTCGCTTTCCATCTTTCATGAAGTCACTCCCGTAGTTCCGTTCGGCCGATACGTTATTGCGCCGACACGCCCTTCTTCGTTGCAAGCGCCTGCGCCATCTTGTAGTGATCCTGGATTGTCGGCAGCGCCTTTTGCGCAGCCGTTTTTAGGTCGGCGTTCTGCCCGTCGGAGATTTCCTTCTGGAATGCATCGACCGCTTGCTTGTGTCCCTCGACGCCGACCTTCGTGATGTAGGCCGTATCGAAGTCCTTGCCCTTCAGCGGCTTGAGCGAATCCAGGATCGATGTATCGGAGTTGTCCTTCGGAACCGTCACACCCTTGGGTGCCGCCATCTTCAACTGCACGGTGAGCTTCGTGTGATCCATCATCATGTGCCGCGCGAAGGACTTCACGTCCTTGTCGCTGGAATGGGTCATCGCGAGCTTGCTTGCGTCTATCTCGGTGGACGATGACATTGAAGCTGCCTGCACGAACGCCTTGTCCGTATCGGACAGCGGGTTTGCCATTGTGGTGGACGCGGCTTCCGTCTGTGCATGGACCAGCGGGGCGCTCGTGATCAGGCAGGCGGCGAGCAATGTGGAAAGAGTCGTGGTCTTCATTCAGATCTCCGTGATTCGAAATTATCGAAATTGATCAACTGCGTACGGAAGATCACAGCAACCTCCATACCCAAACGGCTCGGGCATGCTAATATTTACTGTACATCCATACAGTAAAAATGCCCGAACAACCCTGCTCCGTCGTCGCAGTCCGCGCGCTTTGCGAATTCACTGCCAAGCAAGGTGATCTCGATCTGCGCTTCACGCCATCGCCCACGGCGCAGCAGGGCATGGCCGGGCACAAGATCGTCGCCGCGCGCCGTCACGACCTTTATCAAGCTGAAATCACGCTCTCCGATACCTTCGGCGCGCTGCACGTGCGCGGTCGCGCGGACGGCTACGATCCCGTGCTCAATCAGATTGAAGAAATCAAGACGTATCGCGGGAACCTGGATGCCATCCCCGAGAATCATCGCCATCTGCATTGGGCGCAGGCGCGCATCTACGGCTGGATGTGCTGCAAGAAGATGGCATTGCGCGAGATCGGGATTGCGCTGGTTTATTTCGATATCGCCAGCGAGAAGGAAACCGTCATCACGGAAACGCAATCCGCGGAAACCTTGCGCGAGCATTTCGAGCTGCAGTGTTCGCGCTTTCTCGATTGGGCGCAGCAGGAACTCGAACACACGGCCCGGCTTAACCACGCACTCAGCGCAATGGTTTTCCCGCATGCGTCGTTTCGTACCGGACAACGCGAACTGGCAGCCTCGATCTATCGCGCCGCCGTACAAGAACGCTGTGTGATGGCGCAGGCGCCGACGGGTATCGGCAAGACCCTCGGAAGCCTGTTTCCAATGCTGAAGGCATGGCCAGCAAAGCAGATCGACAAGATCTTTTTTCTGACCGCAAAAAGCTCCGGCCGCCAGCTCGCCCTCGACGCGCTCACCACGCTGGGCCCGGAGACACCGCTGCGTGTGCTCGAACTGGTCGCACGCGACAAGGCTTGCGAGCATCCCGACAAAGCGTGCCACGGCGAGTCTTGTCCGCTTGCGCGCGGCTTTTACGATCGTCTTCCCGCAGCGCGCGAAGCGGCATTGGAAGTGACCCGGCTCGACCGCAATGCGCTGCGCACGGTCGCTCTCGACCACGCGGTGTGTCCGTATTACCTGAGCCAGGAACTCGCGCGCTGGAGCGACGTGATCGTCGGCGACTACAACTATTATTTCGATACCAGCGCCATGCTTTTCGCGCTCGCCGAGTCAAAGGAGTGGCGCGTGAGCGTGCTCGTCGACGAAGCGCACAACCTGGTGGAACGCGCCCGAGCAATGTATTCCGCAACGCTGGACGAAGCGCGTTTTCGCAGCGTTCGCCGCGCTGCCCCCGCGCCGCTCAAGCGATCATTCGATCAGATCGGCCGTGCATGGAGAACGCTCACAGGCCAGCAAACCGATGAATACGCCGTGCAGGAAACGCTGCCGGCGCGATTGCTGGAAACGCTTGCAAACATGATTGCAGTCGTCACGGAGTTCATTGGCGAACAACCGGCTGCACTCGATCGCGACACGCTGCGCTTTTACTTCGACGCCACGCATTTCGTGCGCATTGCGGAACGCTTCGACACCCATTCTCTCTTCGATATCACCCTCGCCGGCTCGCGCAATCAAAGTGTGCTTTGCTTGCGCAACCGCGTGCCCGCGCCGCATCTCAAAGCGCGTTTCGCACAGGCGCATTCGGTCGCGCTGTTCTCAGCCACGCTCTCGCCCGCACATTTTTATCGCGACATGCTCGGCCTCCCTGAAACCTGTACGAACGTCGACGTTGCGTCGCCTTTTCATGCGGATCAGTTGCAGGTGCGCGTGGTGGCAAACGTGTCCACGCGTTATCGCAATCGCGAGCAGTCCGTGCCGCAGATCGTCGAGCTGATCGCGGCGCAGTATCGGCGCATGCCCGGCAACTACCTCAGCTTTTTCAGCAGCTTCGACTATCTGGATCAGGTTGCGAGCGCGTTGCGCCACGAGTACCCGGATATCCCGGTCTGGCAACAAACCCGTTCAATGAGCGAAGCCGGTCAGCACGCCTTTCTTGCCCGCTTCACCGAAACCAGTCGCGGCGTCGGTTTCGCCGTGCTTGGCGGATCATTTGGGGAAGGTATCGATCTCGCGGGCCAACGCCTGATCGGCGCTTTTATCGCAACGCTCGGGTTGCCGCAACTCAATCCCGTCAACCAGCAAATGAAAACGCACATGGACCGGGAGTTTGGCGCAGGATACGACTACACCTACCTGTTTCCAGGCTTGCAGAAGGTGGTGCAGGCCGCCGGCCGTGTCATCCGGGGACAGCATGATCGCGGCGTGCTTTATCTGATCGATGACCGCTTCGCCCGCACCGAAGTCCGGCGATTGTTCCCCGCGTGGTGGGAAGTCGAGATCGTGCGCCACGTGAGCACCCCTCGGGCACCCGTATTGCTCTGAGTGTGTCATCCCCACACAAGGAGCCGTCATGGCCGATACAAAGAAGCAAGACGCGTTGACCATGCTCGAAGAAGAGCATCGCGCGGTTGAAAAGCTGTTCGAAGCCTTCGAACGCGCCGATGAAAACGACCTGGAGCGCAAGGCGACATTGGTTCAGCGTGCATGCGAGCTGCTGACCATGCATGCGATCGTGGAAGAAGAAATCCTCTATCCGGCCGCGAAGGATGCGCTCGGCAAGGACGACAAGGACGATGTGAATGAAGCGTACGTGGAGCACTTTCTCGTCAAGACGTTGATCGAAAAGTTCACCACCATGCAGGCCGGCGACGAAGGTTTCGACGCCACCTTCAAGGTGCTCACCGAGAGCGTAAATCATCACGTTGAAGAAGAAGAGTCGGAACTGTTTCCGGAGCTACGCAAGACCAAGCTCGACCTGAAGGCAATGGGCGAACAGATCGCAAAGCGCCATGAAGCGCTGCAGAACAAGATCACGGAAGTTGCCACTTCGCATTGAGTGTTTCAAATGTGGACAGGTGGATTTGATCGGGCCCGCAATTTTGCTAATATTCGCAAAAACTGCTGGCCCGCGTCGGTTGGTTGAGAGCACCGAGCATCACGGGCACGGCTTTCTCTGGAGGGCAAATTGTGACCCTATTCGTCTATATAAACACCGGCGGCCATCAGGACATTCGGGAAAGTGACCTGATCGAGATCGACGCAGCGGGCTTTCTCGTCGATATGGGAGCCGTGCTCGTCGATCACTGCAGCAATGCCGTCGCGGCCTCGTCGCGTCCGGCGCTGCAGCAGGTCATCCGCCGTATCAAGCCTGGCGATACCCTCGTGATTTCCCGCCTGGGATATCTCGGCAGTGGCGTCGGCGACGTGGTGTCCACGCTCACCGCGCTCGCGGCCAGGCGCGCGCGCGCCATTTGCCTCGACGCGGGCAGCAACGACCTGTGCGTTACGGGCAGCGACTCGCCCATACGCATGCTTCAACTCGCCGCCGAACTCGAACGCGACGCCAAACGCGCACGGGCGCTCGACGCCGCCGCCATCGCCAAGCAGGTTGGTGCGCCGCAAGGACGTCCTGCATCGTTGTCCGAGTCGCAGCGCAAGCAGGCGCTGAGCGCGCTCGCGGCGGGCAGCACGGTGACGGCCATCGCGCGGGTTCTGAACACGTCGCGCCAGACAATCATCCGGCTACGCGACGCGGCGTCCAGACAAGTAGGGACGCACGCCGGCGCCGCAGAATCGGACGTTTCAGCGCACGAGTCACTGGCGGTTCACGGCGAATGAAAGCGCAACTTCCGGCGTGCGCGGGATAGCGGAGTCGAGCAATATCGGTGGATTGATCTGCAAGGAGACATCGCCGATGGACCGTTTGAACACTGATATCGCTGGGCGCGTCAACGCGACCGACTGGCATCGGATAGAAGACGATTTGAACCGGTACGGCTGCGCGAGCGTCGACCAACTCCTGACCGCCGCCGAATGCGACGCGCTTTCGTCGCGCTACGCACAAGACGATTTGTACAGAAGCCGTGTGGTGATGGGCCGCCACGGATTCGGGCGCGGTGAATACAAGTATTACGGCTATCCATTGCCCGAGATGATCGGCACATTGCGCGAAACGGTTTATCCGCACCTCGTGCCGGTCGCGAACCGATGGACCGCGCTCATGGGTATCGACACGCGCTATCCGGCGGTCCACGCGGATTTTATTCGCCGATGCCACGCCGCCGGGCAAACCCGGCCCACGCCATTGATCCTTCAATACGCCGAGGGTGATTACAACTGCCTGCACCAGGATCTATACGGCGAGCACGTGTTCCCGCTGCAGATGGCGATCTTGCTGTCCGCTCCCGGGCGCGACTTTACGGGCGGCGAGTTTGTGATGACCGAGCAGCGGCCGCGCATGCAATCGCGGGCCGAAGTAGTGCCGCTGGCACAAGGCGACGCGGTGATTTTTGCCGTGCACCAGAGGCCGGTGAACGGGACACGCGGAGTCTACCGGGTGAATCTGCGGCACTGGGTCAGCCGGTTGCGCTCGGGGCATCGGCACACGGCAGGCGTGATTTTCCACGATGCAACGTGATTTACCGATGCTTGCATGCCCCGAGTCTCGTCGATCAGTGCAACTATGAGATGGAAACGTCCAGTTGTTTGCCAAGTTTGGCGAACGCTGCTTCAATTGCGTCGAGTTTGGAGGAGTGCCGCGGATCAAGTAGCCGGTCGACCTGCGGCATATGAACATCCAGCCGACGGGCCAACTCCGATTTCCTGATTCCCTGGCGGATCATTTCGTTAGCCAGCAACACTTTCGAAACCACGAGTGCCGGCAACTTGACGACGCTCTGCCCTTTCTTCGCCTTCGATGGTAGCGGAACCTCGCGTTTTTCATCGAAGTAGATCTCGATGGCGCTCTCGAGCGCGTCAAGCGCATTGAGCAAGGCTTCGTCTTCGTCGTCTCCGACGGATATTGCTTCGGGGATATCCGGGAAGGTCACGAGGTAGGTGTTATTCGTGTCCCGCTCCATTTTCACTGGATAAGAGAACATGGTCGTTTGATTCTCCAATGAGTTCGGCCCTTCATGCGAAGGCGAATGTGCTGAAGCTAGAATACAACATATATGTTGTTATCCATCCTGGTAGAACGCAACTTATGTGTTGTATTTAATGTTTTGCATGAGGACGGGGAGGCAGAAAAGGAAAACGGCCGCTGAACGGCCGCCTGAGCTATGCAAGAAAGTGGAATGTTGCCTTCAAAGCTTCGCTATAAATCCGCCCGCTGCAGGCCATACCACCCCTCAATCACTCATTCTCATCGAAGTAATGCCCGAACTTGACCTGCTTGGTCTTGATATAACGCTCGTTTTCCTCGCGCATCGGAATGGCCAGCGCCACCCGCTCGCACACCGGAATGTCATGCTTGAGCAGCGTATCGAATTTCGACGGGTTATTGCTCATCAGCCGCACTGACCGCACATCCAGCGCACGCAGGATCGCCGCAGCCGAATCGTATTCCCGTGCGTCGTCGGGAAGACCGAGCTGCAGGTTGGCATCGACCGTGTCATAGCCCTGCTCTTGCAACGCATACGCACGGATCTTGTTCGCAAGGCCGATGCCCCGGCCTTCATGACCGCGCAGATACAGCAGAATCCCGCGATTCTCAGCTGCGATATACCGCATTGCCAGATCGAGCTGTTCGCCGCAATCGCAGCGGTAGGAGCCGAATACATCGCCAGTGACACATTCGGAATGCAGCCGGCAAAGCACGGATTCGCCGTTGGCGACATCGCCCATGATCAGCGTCAAATGTTCCGCGCCAGTGCTTTTTACGCGATACACATGGGATTCGAAGATGCCGTAACGCGTGGGAATGGTGGCCTTCGCCACGAGTTCGACGCATTCTTCGTTGACAGCCTCGGCAGTGGATGCCGTTGAATCGGAAACGTTTTTCATGTTCTCTTGTACAGCATTTAAGGGCGCGGGCCGCATGCCGGAAGGTTTCTTGCCTGCCGGCTGAACCGGTAACTGTATCAATATGCGGTGTCGCCCGGTCCGACATGTTAAAACGCCGGGGAAATATTTGCAGCCTGCAACGTGCAACCGCCGGCTCCCGCCTGAAATCCGCCGGATTCGACGCGAACCAGGCATATCGAAAGAAGAACGTCTCGCTTCGATAAAAATTCCCCGGTTGGTAAAGTACATGACTACATAGACAACTCACCAGACCCATCTCCATGCCCAATCAACGTCGCCTGTCCTTTGTCCCTTCCCGCATGGCCCGCGCTGCGGGATCCATGCTGATCGCACTTGCTGCGTCCGGCGCCATGTCCGGCGCGGCTCACGCGGCGGGCAAAACGCTGGTGTTTTGCTCGGAAGGCAGCCCGGCAGGGTTCGATTCGGCGGAATACACCACCAGCACGGACTTCGATGCCGGCGCGCACGCCGTCTACGACACGCTGGTCGAATTCAAGCGTGGATCGCTCGACCTCGTCCCCGGTCTCGCGGAAAAGTGGGACGAGTCGGCCGATGCCAAGACATTTACGTTCCATCTGCGCCACGGCGTCAAGTTCCAGACCACGGACTGGTTCAAGCCCACCCGCGACTTCAACGCCGATGACGTCGTCTTCACGTTCAAGCGCATGATCGACCCGGAGAATCCATTCCAGAAGGCCCACCCGGTCAGCTTCCCGTACCTGAGCGATCTTGGTTACGACAAGAACATTGCATCGGTCGAAAAACTCGATGACTACACCGTGCGCTTCACGCTGCACACCTCCGACGTGGTCTTCGTGCGCAACATCGCGATGGAGTTCGCGTCCATTGTCTCGGCGCAGTACGCCGACCAGTTGCTCAAGGCGGGCAAGGCCGAGGACCTGAATCAGAAGCCGGTAGGGACCGGTCCGTTCGTGTTCCGCGATTATCAGAAGGACGCGACCATCCGCTATGACGCGCATCCGGACTTCTGGAACAAGAAGGACGTGCATATCTCGAAGCTGGTGTTCGCAATCACGCCGGACGCAGCCGTGCGCATGCAGAAACTTACGAGCGGCGAATGCCAGATGACGTCGTATGCACGTCCCGCCGATATCCAGAGCGCGCGCAACAATCCGAAGCTGGCAGTGCTGTCGAGCGTCGGCTTCAACGTGGCTTATGTCGGCTACAACACCACGCACAAGCCGCTCGACAACGTGCTGGTGAGGCGCGCGCTGGACATGTCCATCGATAAACAAGCGATTCTGAAGAGCGTCTATGAAGGCGCGGCGACGGTCGCCTCGAACCCGATGCCGCCGTCACAATGGTCCTATAACAAGGCGCTGAAAGACGCGCCATATGATCCCGCGAAGGCGCGTGATCTGCTAAAAGAGGCGGGTTTTCCGAATGGCTTCAGCATTTCGCTCTGGGCCATGCCAGTGCAGCGCGGCTACAACCCCAACGCACGCCTGATGGCGCAACTGATCCAGTCGGACTGGGCGAAGATTGGCGTGAAGGCGAATATCGTTTCGTATGAATGGGCCGAGTACAACAAGCGCGCGAAGCAGGCCGGCGAGCACGATGCCATCCTGTACGGCTGGATGGGCGACAACGGCGACCCGGACAACTGGCTTGGCACCACGCTCGGTTGCGATGCCGTCCACGGTAGCAACATGGCGAAGTGGTGCAACAAGCAATTCGACGATCTGCTCGGCAAAGCGCGCCTGGTTACTGATCAGAACGCTCGCACGAAGCTTTATGAAGAGGCGCAGGTCGTGTTCAAGGATCAGGTTCCTTACACACCGCTTGCACATGCCAACGCGTTCCAGCTGATGACGAAGAACGTGAAAGGTTATGAACTGAGCCCACTGGGCGGCCATCGGTTTGATGGGGTGTCGCTGGACTGATCGCTTCGAGGGTGCGGCGGCGGACACATATAAGTCCGCCGCCTGTCATCAAGCCGGCTGCTCGAAACTCCCCGGGCTCTTGTCCGTCGCGCTCCATTGCGGCGTGCGCGTCTTGTCCGCCTTCTGCAGGCCTGCCTTCAGGCCCTCCAGATCAAAGTCCTTCGTGTAGACCGGCGTGCCCGGCTGCTGGCGCCAGGAATTGTCGAGACCGCCGTTATCGAAGGCATCGAAGCCTAGTTCGTTGACCAGTTGCAGGACGACCGCCTTGGCGTCGGCACTGTCGCCCGATACCGGCAACGCAATGCGCCCCTGCGTGCCTTCCGGCTTGCCGTGATTGCGCAAATGGGCTGCGTAGATATTGTTGAAAGCCTTGATAACCGGATGCCCGATCTGCTGCGCGACCCACTCGCTCTCGAGCATGCCTGACTCGATTCCATCGATCCGGCCATCGCGCTCACGCGGATAATAATTTCCTGTATCGATGAACACCGTCGTGTCAGGTACGTCCGCGAGTAATCCTGCTGGCAGATCCAGCACCTTCTTTTCCGGGATCGTCACTACGATCACGTCTGCACCGTGCACGACATCGGCCAGTTCAGCGGGTCTTGCGCCGGTTTCAGCCGCGACATCGGCCAACGTATCCGGCCCGCGCGAATTGCCGATCAGCACCTCGTGACCATGCTCGACCCAACGCAGCGCCAGCACCTGACCAATATTTCCCGCACCAATGATGCCAATCTTCATACACCCTCCGTTCGTTTAAAGGCCCATGCCATAAGGCGCGCAACGCCTATGCCTGAAACCGCCGGACGCGCTAGAATGCCCGCCGCGGCGAGGCTGATAGGCAATCAACATCGGCCTCATTGAATCATTCGATTTTGCTAATCGAGGGCAAACCCGCATACTTCATTCCATTCCTTAACCACTTCAACACAAGGACTTACGCAATGCCGATCATCAACAGCCAGGTCAAACCGTTCAAGGCAACTGCCTACCACAATGGCGATTTCGTGCCGGTTACCGACGAAAGCCTGAAAGGCAAGTGGTCCGTCCTGGTGTTCTACCCGGCTGACTTCACGTTCGTTTGCCCGACGGAACTCGGCGATCTGGCCGACCGTTACGCTGAATTCAAGAAGCTCGGCGTGGAAATCTACGGCGTGTCGACCGACACCCACTTCACGCACAAGGCATGGCACGACACGTCGGACACGATCGGCAAGATCGAGTACCCGATGATCGCCGATCCGACGCTGACGATCTCGCGCAACTTCGACGTGCTGATCGAAGAAGAAGGCATGGCTCTGCGCGGCACGTTCGTGATCAACCCGGAAGGCGAGATCAAGCTGTGCGAAATCCATGACAACGGCATTGGCCGTGACGCTGGCGAGTTGCTGCGCAAGGTCCAGGCGGCGCAATACATTGCGTCGCATCCGGGTGAAGTCTGCCCCGCCAAGTGGACGCCGGGCGCAGAAACGCTGACGCCGTCGCTCGACCTGATCGGCAAGATCTAAGCGGCTTCAAGCTCAAGAAATAGTTGTATTGCGCTGTATTGTCCGGGCCGTTCGCGGCCCGGATGTCTGTCAGCACGTCTCCCGAACAAAAATCATCTTTAAACGGACTCGAAACCGCCATGCTGGAAGCCAACCTCAAGACTCAGTTGAAAGCGTATCTGGAAAAGGTCAGCCGGCCGATCGAGATCGTCGCTTCCCTCGATGACTCCCCGAAGTCGGTCGAATTGAAAGACCTGCTCCAGGAAATCGCCACGCTGTCGGACCGCATTGCGGTGATCGAAACGCGTGACGACGACCAGCGCAAGCCGTCGTTTTCCATCGGCGAACCGGGCAAGCCTACGGGCATCCGCTTCGCAGGCATTCCGATGGGCCATGAATTCACCTCGCTCGTGCTGGCGCTGCTGCAAACCGGCGGCCACCCGGTCAAGCTCGACGACGCCGTGATCGAACAGATCCGCTCGCTCGACGGCGACTATCAGTTTGAAACGTATATCTCGTTGTCATGCCAGAACTGCCCGGAAGTCGTGCAGGCGCTGAACGTGATGGCGCTCATCAACCCGCGCATTCGCCAGGTCACCATCGACGGCGCGTTGTTCCAGGACGAAGTCGAGAAGCGCCAGATCATGGCCGTGCCGACCGTCTACATGAATGGCGAAGTGTTCGGCCAGGGCCGCACCGGCGTGAAGGAAATCCTCGCCAAGCTCGACAGCAACGCTGGCGCGCGGGCTGCAAAGGAAATCGAAGGTAAAGGCACGTTCGACGTTCTGATCGTCGGCGGCGGACCTGCCGGCGCGGCTGCCGCAATCTACGCGGCGCGCAAGGGCATCTCGACAGGCGTTGCGGCCGAACGCTTCGGCGGCCAGGTGCTGGATACGCTCGCCATCGAAAATTTTGTCTCGGTGAAAGAGACGGAAGGACCGCAGTTCGCGACGGCGCTGGAACAGCACGTCAAGAGCTACGAGGTGGACATCATGGACGTGCAGCGTGCCGAAGCGCTCGTGCCGGGCACGATCCACGAAGTGCGCCTCGCCAACGGCGCAGTGCTGAAAGCGAAGACGATCGTGCTGGCAACCGGTGCCCGGTGGCGCGAAATCAACGTGCCGGGTGAGAAGGAATATCGTAATCACGGCGTGGCCTATTGCCCGCATTGCGACGGTCCTCTCTTCAAGGGCAAGCGCGTAGCGGTGATCGGCGGCGGTAATTCCGGCGTGGAAGCGGCGATCGATCTGGCGGGTATTGTCAGCGCCGTGACGCTGATCGAATTCGGCGCAGAGTTGCGGGCCGATGCCGTCCTGCAGCGCAAGCTTCGCAGCATGAAGAACGTGACGATCATCACGCAAGCGCAGACCACGGAAGTCACCGGCGACGGCAAGAAGGTCAACGGTCTTTCGTACAAGGATCTGCGTTCGGGTGAAGCGAAGCACATCGAGCTGGAAGGTGTGTTCGTGCAGATCGGCCTCGTGCCGAATACCGAATGGCTCAAGGGCACGGTCGAGCTGTCGCGCCACGGTGAAATCGTGGTCGATGCGAAGGGCGCAACGTCGGTGCCGGGTGTGTTTGCTGCCGGCGACGTCACCACCGTGCCGTACAAGCAGATCGTGATTGCGGTGGGCGAAGGCGCAAAGGCGTCGCTGAGCGCATTCGATTATTTGATCCGCAATTCGGTATCGGAAGAAGTTGAAGTTGGCGCGGAAGAAGCAGTCGCTTGAATTTAATTTTCTTGCCGGCGGGAATTTAATCCGCTAGCAACACGCTCGAAAGGAACGCCCGATAATCGCGATGCAATCGATTATCGGGCGTTTTGTTTTATCCGTTTTAATCATCTGATGAAAAGCTAAAGTTTTCTTTTTGCTTGCCGTTGATATCGGGAGCTGACAACCATCTTCCTCGAGGTCAACCGTCATGGGAATCCTGGATCACACCTTTTCCACCTTTTTTCGCGGCGGCGCGCGTTCAAATCCCGCTGTAACGCAAAGACTCGAACGCACACTCGAGCGGGAAAGCGCGTTACGCCGCGAACTGGCGCAATTGAAAACCCGGGTCTCGGCAAGCGCGCCCGAGCTTCAGGTCAAAATGGATCTCATGCAATTCGATGTCTCGCAGGAGAAAGCGGCGGTGGCGAGCCTGACCGCGGCGTTGATGCAGGCGCAGGAAGATCTGGAGCTGGAAAAAGCGAACCGGTCGGCCGCAATTCATTTGCTCAAGAAACACGGGGTGGTGGATGGCGTCGCGTATTCGAGTTTTACGCGCGAAGAACGCGTCGAATTGATTGCATCGGCGATGGATGAGGTCGTCGGCAGCGAGACCACCATTCGATGGAAAGCACGCTCGCCGGCGAGCGCGAGATCGGGTTCGGGGAGAGGGGCGAAGTGAAGTGCGGGGGTGTTGAAAGCGCGCCTCCAACCCCTCCTTTCCGATATGTTTAGCTCGTATTGATATTTAAGATCTGCATATGCCGATGTTAGCCTTCAAGGCAATCGGCAGGCGTCATGAAGCGTTTCTTCGCGCACTGCCTCACAGTATGATTCAACGAGGAGCAGCGTTCGTGAGCGTCGAATTCATCGGCATGATCCAGCAGCAGAAGGTCTCGGAAACACACTTGGCGCGTGGCCCGGCTTTCGATATCGGCTACACGCGCGACTTTGCCCAGGCGCACGAAAAAGCCGGCTTCGACCGCATTCTCGTGCCCTATCAATCCACAAGCCCCGACGCCATGCTGACCGTCGCCTACGCGGCCGGCGTCACGGAGCGCATCCATTTCATGCTCGCGCACCGGCCGGGTTTCGTCGCGCCGACGCTCGCCGCACGGCAACTCGCCACGCTCGACCAGTTGAGCGGCGGGCGGCTCGCGGTCCACTTCATTTCGGGTGGCAGCGATATTGAACAACGCCGCGACGGCGATTTTCTTTCGCACGATGAACGCTACGCACGCACCGACGAATATCTGCAAATCCTGCGCCGCGTGTGGACCGAATCGAAACCGTTCGATCATGAAGGCCGCTATTACCGCTTCGAACAAGCATTCTCCGAAGTCAAGCCAAGGCAGGCGCCTTACGTGCCGATCTACTTCGGCGGTGCATCGGCGCCGGCGCTTGAAGTCGCGGGCAAGCACGCAGACGTCTATGCGCTGTGGGGCGAATCGAAGGATCAGGTTCAAGAACAGGTGACGCGGGTTCGCGCGGAAGCAGCCAAACACGGACGCAACGTGCGCTTCTCGGTTTCGTTCCGGCCGATTCTCGCGGCCACTGAAAAGGCCGCGTGGGAACGTGCGGAACATATCCTCGCCGAGACACGGCGGCTGCGTGCCGAACAAGGCCTGGGCGAAGCGACGCCTCAGCAAAGCGAAGGCGCACGGCGCCTGCTTGCGGCAGCGGGCGACGGCGTGCGTGCCGATGACCGGCTCTGGACCGGCGTGGCAAAGGAGATCGGCGGACGGTCGAATTCAACGGCGCTCGTGGGCACGCCTTCGCAAGTCGCCGAGACACTGGCCGAGTATCACGCTCTCGGCGTCACCACCTTCCTCATTCGCGGCTTCGATCCGCTTGAAGACGCCCTCGACTACGGCCGCGAACTGATTCCGCTCACGCGCGAACTGACATCGCGTGTTGCGCACGCAGCTTGAGGCGTCCCCGCTTCCGGCTACATCACCCGTATTCGAACCTCCCGAAGGAACGACTTCATTCATGAGCGACACCCCCCTGCGCAGTTTCGACGACGTGCGCGACGCCCTGCTGTCCAAACGCGAAATCGCCTTTCTCGATGTACGCGAAGAAGATCCGCACGCACAGCGTCATCCGCTCTTTGCGGCCAACCTGCCGCTGTCGAAAATCGAACTCGATGCGCTGACCAAGCTGCCGCGCAAGAGCGTGCCGATCGTTCTTCTCGATGACGGCGAAGGTCTCGCGCAACGCGCAGCAAACCGTTTTGAAGCGCTCGGGTTTTCCGAAGTTTCCGTTTTCGATGGCGGCCTGAAAGGTTGGGAACGCGCAGGCGGCGAAGTATTCCGCGACGTCAACGTGCCAAGCAAGGCATTCGGCGAATTCGTGGAAGCGAAGCAGCATACGCCGGCGTTATCGGCGGAAGCAGTCGATGCGTTGCTGAAAAGCGGCGAGGAGGTGGTCGTGCTCGACGCGCGCCGCTACGACGAATACCAGACGATGAACATTCCCGGCAGCATCAGCGTGCCGGGCGCCGAACTGGTGTTGCGCGCCCGCGCGCTTGCGCCCGATCCGAATACACGCGTGATCGTGAATTGCGCGGGGCGTACGCGCAGCATCATCGGCACGCAGTCGCTCGTGAACGCGGGACTGCCGAACCCGGTATCGGCTCTGCGCAATGGCACGATCGGCTGGTTGCTTGCAGGGCAGACGCTCGCACATGGAAGCGCCAATCAGTTCGCTATCGATGATGGCCGCGCCGACGATGCATCGCGCAAATCTGCACGCTCGGTGGCAGATCGCGCAGGCGTGAAGCGCACGACTTTTGCGGTCGCTCAAAGCTGGGCGGAAGATCCGACACGCACGACGTATCGCTTCGATGTGCGCACGCCCGCCGAATACGAGCATGCGCATGCTGCAGGTTTTCAGGGCGCGCCGGGCGGCCAACTCGTGCAGGAAACCGACATGTTCGCACCGGTTCGCGGCGCGCGCATCGTGCTCTTCGATGACGACGGCGTACGCGCCAACATGACGGCATCGTGGCTCGCGCAGATGAACAACGACGTTCATGTCATCGACGATTCAAGCAACGCTGCGCTAACTGAACGGGGTCCGTGGCGCGGCGCGAAGGCACAACCTTCGCCGCTTCCAACGATCACAGCAAAAGACCTCGCTGCGGTGCTCGACGAGTCAGCGAGCCGGACGATCGTGCTCGACTTCACGGCAAGCGCCAATCATGTGAAGGGGCATATCCCCGGCGCATGGTGGGCCGTCCGCTCGCGCCTGCCTGAGGACCTGCCCGCATTACCCGACGCGAAGCAATATGTGGTCACGTGCGCGTCGAGCGCGCTGGCCGCGTTTGCCGGACCCGATGTCGCGGCGCTGACCGGCAAGCCCGTGTTGTTGCTCGAAGGCGGTACAGCGTCGTGGATTGCGGCCGGCTTGCCGCTCGAAAAAGGCGAGACGCATCTGGCGTCACCCCGTATCGACAGATACAGGCGGCCTTATGAAGGCACCGACGCGCCACATGATGCAATGAACGCGTACCTCGAATGGGAATACGGTCTCGTCGCACAGTTGGAGCGCGACGGCACGCACGGCTTTTTCGTGATCTAACGCCAGCGGAATGACGCGTGCGGGCCGAGCGCGCTTCATTCCAATCTCGACGATTAGCAAAGCAGAACAATGCGTTTGTCTAATGTCGCGGCGGTCCGTATCGTGAATCTTTTCTTTTGCATGGATGATTCATGAAACGACGCAGTCTCCTGTCGATCGCCGCGCTGACTGCATTCACGGCGCTCTGGCCGCTTGCATCGAATGCTGAAACTGTTTTGAAAGTCGGCGACCAGCAGTTGCAAACGCGCGGCATCCTGGAAGCATCGGGTCAGTTGAAAGACGTCCCGTACAAGATCGAGTGGTTCAACTTTCCCGCTGCCCAGCCACTGGGTGAGGCTTTGAACGCAGGCGCAATCGATGTAGGCGGCCTCGGCGATGCCCCCTTGATCTTCGCCTACGCCGCAGGCGCGCGCGTTCGTGCAGTGGCCGCTACCCGGTCGACGCCCGTCGATCTTGCGATCCTCGTGCCGGAAGGGTCGTCCATCAAAAGCGCGGCCGACCTGAAGGGCAAGCGCATCGCGACCACGCGCGGTTCGATCGGCCATTATCTTGTTGTTGCGACGCTCGAACGCGCGGGCATCAGGCTCTCCGATGTCACCCTCCAATACATGCAACCCGCCGATGCGAAGTCGGCGCTGGAATCGGGCAACGTCGATGCGTGGTCCACATGGGACCCTTACGTTGCGCTCGGCGAATTGCGTGACAAGAATCGCAGCGTGGCGAACGGCGTGGGTCTGTCATCGGGGCTGAGTTTTCAGGCTGCAACCGATGCATCGCTCGCAACCAAACGGGCACAGATCGATGACTTCGTGCATCGCGTGGCAGAAGGTCAGCGCTGGGCGCTGACGCATCCGGACGAAGTCGCGGCGATCCAGTCGCGTGTCACGCACCTGCCTGTCGATGTCCTCAAGGTCGTGTACCAGCGCGCGCAGTTGAAGCCCATCTCCATCGATAAAGCCGTGATCGCCGAACAGCAGCGCACTGCTGACGTGTACGTCCGCGCGGGCGTGATCAAGACGACGCTCGATGTCACCCCGAGCTTCGATCCTCAATTCACCGCGCACTAACGGATTTCCCATGACCGTACGGCACCCGGACACCCACCTTCAAGATCCAGCCGCGCTGGACGCCCTCGCCGACCTCGACAGCGCCGCCGCCGATAAATGGCTTGCCTTGCTCACGCAGGAATTCGCGGCAACGGCCGGCACGCTCGATCACGATGCGATCTTCCCGCACGACAACCTCGCGCGCCTTCGAAGCGCGGGGCTGCTTGCGTTGACCGTACCGCGTGCACTCGGTGGCCGCGAAGCAACGCTGCCGCAAGTACGCAAGGTGGTCCACGCCGTGGCGCGTGGCGAGCCGTCGACTGCGCTGATCCTGGTCATGCAATCGCTTTACCATCTGCGTTTGCAGGCCAATCCGAACTGGCCTCAGGCACTGAAGCAGCAGGTTGCGCGCGACGCCGTTGAAAACGGCGCGCTCATCAATTCGCTGCGCGTTGAACCGGAACTTGGTTCGCCATCGCGTGGCGGCTTGCCGGGAACCATCGGACGCCTGAATGAATCCGGCGATGCGTGGATCCTCAACGGCAGCAAGATCTATTCAACAGGAAGTCCGGGCCTGACATGGTTCGCCGTATGGGGCCGCACCGACGAACCCGCTCCGCGCGTCGGCACGTTCCTCGTGCATCGCGATACGCCGGGGATTCGTTTCGGCGAGCCGTGGAATCATCTCGGCATGCGCGCGACCGGCAGCCATGAAGTGATCTTCGAAAACGTGCGAGTTCCCGCAGCGCAGGCCGTCGATCTGAATCTGCCCGAGGCCAATGTCGCCGGCATGGATCCGCTCACTACGCTATGGATGAACGTGTTGCTTCCATCCATCTATGACGCCGTTGCCCGCTCCGCGCGCGACTGGTTTGCGCATTGGGCTGCAGATCGCACGCCGGCCAACCTCGGCGCGCCGTTGTCGAGTCTTGGCAGCTTCCAGCAGACGCTGGGACGCATCGACGCGTTGCTGCTCAACAATCGCGTGCTGCTCGATGCCGGCGCGCAAGGCCGCGTGCCGCTGCAAGAAGCGCCTGCCATCAAATTTCTCGTCACGCAAAACGCCATCAACGCAGTCGAGATTGCCGTGGAGGCCAGCGGCAATCCGGGTTTGAGCCGCAACAACGCGCTTGAACGGCATCATCGCGACGTGCTTTGCTCGCGCATTCATACGCCACAAAACGACGCACTGCTGGGCGCCCTCGGCCGTGCCGCATTCGCCACGCTTCCAAAATTTCTTGAGGAAACACCATCATGAGCGTTGAATTCATCGGCTATGTCAGCCATCAGGAATCGAGCGAGATTCACTTGCCGCAAGGTCCCGCTGTCAATCCGCCGTACATCGCGGCGGTTGCCCAGGCGCATGAGTATGGCGGCTTCGATCGCGTGCTGATCGCGCATTCGAGCGCATCGCCCGATGGCTTCCAGATTGCATCGTTCGTGGCGCAGCAGACCAGGCGCCTTGGAATCCTGCTCGCACATCGGCCGGGCTTTGTTGCGCCGACGCTGGCGGCGCGCCAGCTTGCCACGCTCGATCATTTCAGTGCGGGACGTACCGCGGTGCATATCATTTCCGGCGGCGACGACACGGAACAACAACGCGACGGCGATTTCCTCGAACATGACGACCGCTATAAACGCACCGATGAATACCTTGATGTCGTCAAGCAATCGTGGACCAGCGAAAAGCCCTTCGACCACGACGGCGAGTTCTACAAAGTACGTGGACATCGCTCGTTGATTCGCCCGGTGCAGAAGCCGCATTTGCCGGTGTATTTCGGCGGATCGTCGGACGCGGCCATTCAGGTCGCGGGCAAACATGCCGATGTCTTTGCGCTCTGGGGCGAATCGCTTGCGCAGGTCGCGGAGACCATCGAACGCGTGCGCGCAGCGGCCCGGCCTTATGGACGCGAGCATGCAATCCGGTTCAGCTTGTCGCTGCGGCCGATCATCGCTGCTACGGAAGATGCCGCGTGGGCACGCGCGGAATCGATTCTCGAGCGGGCGAAGCAAGTGGTGACCAGCAACCCCAATTTCACGCGCCGTCCGAGCGAGCCGAAGAACGTCGGTTCGCAACGTCTGCTCGCTGAAGCGGCGAAAGGCAGCGTTGTGGACAAGCGGTTGTGGACGGGCATTGCTGCGCTGACGAAGGCTGCGGGCAATTCGACTTCGCTGGTGGGTACGCCGGAGCAAGTGACGGAAGCGTTGATCGAGTATTACCGGCTCGGGATTTCGACGTTCCTGATTCGCGGCTTCGATCCGCTTGAAGATGCACTCGCTTATGGACGTGACCTGCTGCCGGTCGTGCACGCAGCTGTGGCGAAGGAAGATAGCAAGAGCCGGGCAAGGGAACTTGAAACGGCTCAGGGCTGAACGAACTCCGGCAATGCGAAAGCGGTGACATCGGGCAAGCACGTTGTTATCGCACCTTCGCGAGATGGTCCACGACGTTGATCTTCTGCGGCAGCGCGCCAGTCGGCCGCTTTCTGCCGGTTTCAATTAAAGGGTTTGTTACCGACGCCAATGCAGACCATTGCGTCACATAAGCACGTATGTCGCACCACAGAAAAAACCTGTCCATCGTCTTGGCTTTTTTGTCACGGCATCGGACTAGCGGTAGTCGATATAAACGGCTTCAACTCTGGATTCGTGACTGCGAGCATTGCGAGCAAGCCCGCACCTAACCGGCGTGCAAATTCATCGTTTAACGCGTGTGCATGCTCTCCTAAAAAAACCGGTGTCAGCAGCGCGGTCGCGGTGACCGCCGCAACTGCGCCAGTCGATACGCTATGAATGTTGATCGCGTCGGTATCTCGCGAATAGGTCAACACAAGTGAGCGTTGTTTTGTGTTTTGTGCCATTAATATCCTCGGCAAATTTAGTAATTGGCGAAAGCGTGTTGCTTGCACTTCAAGGCTTCTGCAGCAACGCTGCGGCTTTGCTTGCCACCGTGCCTCTAAAGCCCAACCGCTAAGCCCCTTCCACCCCCCTCCCCACCGCCATCTCCACAAACAGCCGCCCCATCGGCGACAACACCCCGACCCTCCTCGTCACGATCCCAAAGGTCTGCGACCTCGACTTGAAATCTATCGGCACGGCCCGCAGCATCCGATGCTTGCAAAAAAGCCTCGCCACGCCGGCCGGCAACACCGAAACCAGATCCGCACTGCATTGCAACAGCGCAACCGTCACAAACGTCGATGCCGTCGAAATCGCACTCATCGGCACTTGCGCGCCCGCAAGGTCCATCTCTCGTGCAAGCATGGCCTGCATCGGCATGGAGCTCGGATAAGTCACCCATCGGTGCCCCGCAAGATCCGCAAAACTCAGCTCATGGGGGGGAAACGGCGGGTGGTCGTAACCCACCACCACCGACAACGGCTCGTCCCCCAGCGGCTGATAGTGATACTTCGACGGCTCATCACTGACAATCGACCGACCGACCACGAGATCCAGACGGCCTTCGTCGAGCATCGACAACATGCGCGCACTTGTGTCTTCGACGATTTCTATCGATAACCCCGGGTTGCTCTCCTGCAAACCATTCAGGATCGGCACGACGAGATCCGGCATGGTGAGCTTGTTGGGCTGGTCGAAGGTCATCTTGAAGGTATGCGGATCGACGACCGAGAACTGCTCGGGCTTGGTCATCGATCCCGCACCCATCTGCACCGTCGCAAACCCGCCCACCGTCACCGCCCGGTCAAAGGACCATTTCACGTCATCGGCCGTGACGGGGCTGCCGTCATGGAAGGTCGCATCCTTGCGGAGGTGGAAGATGATGGTCTTGCCGCCGTCCTGGATGTCCCAGCTCTCCGCCAGCTCCGGCTTCATGACAGTCACGTCATAGCCGAGCGCGCCATTCTCCATGACCTTTGTGCCATGGCTGACGAGCCGGTCATAAACGTTCCAGGCAACGAAGCGGCTGTAGTCATTGGCGACCGGCACCAT
>NZ_CAXTGZ010000005.1:0-33027 GCF_964243625.1 uncultured Caballeronia sp. | reverse complement strand
GCTTCAATGCATGGCTTGCCGTCGCCGCCCAGACCCGCAGCGCAGTGCGCCGGGCTGCCGCGACGCTGGCCGCAGCCGCGCAAGCCAGTTGCACTCCCAAGCTCGCTACCGTCGATGCTCCCGCCGCCGGTGCGAAACCGTATGTGCCGCTTCCGCTGAACGCAGTGCGGCTCGTCCAGGTTTCGTCGGCGCGCGGCGAAGATGCACATCCAGTCGCCGCAATCGACGCGCCCGAGCGGGTCCCATCAGGCATCGCAAACGAAGCGACGCTTGCCGCCGTCGACTTTCTCGCGCAAGTGGATGCGTCGCTGCAGGTCGGCTATGTATCGGAGAGAAGTGTCGAGTTCCTCGGCTATCACCGTGACTACCTGAGCTCCTTGACGCTTCACGAACTGGTGGCAACGGAGGAAATCGATGAACTCGATGCCCTCGTCGTCCGTGCACGGCAAAGCGGCAAGCTGGAGACAGCGACACTCCACTTGCTCAAGTCGCTGACAACGCCGATTCTTGTCGAGCTGCGGATCCTCTCGACGCCCGACGATGGCTTCGCCGTCTCCGCCTTCGAAGTCTCGCACTGGCGTGAGACCGAAGCCGCCTTGCGGCACGCGCTCAATCACGATCCGCTCACGGGCCTGGAAAACCTGACAGCCTTGCAAGCGGCACTCGATGCCGCCCAGGCCGAAGCCGTGCACACGCAAACGCACGCAGCGCTGCTGCGGGTGGATATCGACGATTTCCAGCGCATCAACCGCGCGCTCGGTTATGACGCCGGCGACGACATGCTGCGCGAGACCGCACGCCGGCTGCAGCATGCTGCGCGCGCGGGCGAGCGCGTGGCGCGGGTATCGAGCGACGAATTCGCCGTATTGATGGCGGCAGGGACGGCGCACGAAGCAATCGCAGCGGCCGAAGATCTCGGCCGGCGTTTGCTGAGCGCGGTGGCGCAGCCCTATAAATATCGCGGGCAGCACACGCATTTGTCCGCGAGTATCGGGGCGGCGATCTACCCCGATGCCGTCGAGCATACCGGCAGCAGCCTGTTGCGCATGGCCGATCATGCGCTCGCCCAAGCCAAGGGCTCGGGCGGCAATATCGTCGTGTTCCATGCGCCCGATAACGATCCGCGCGACGCCGAACGCCTGAATCTGGAAGCCGATTTGTACGAAGGCGTGCGCAACGGCGAGTTTGCGCTGCATTTCCAGCCGATCACCGAAAGCCGTCACGGCGGCGTGGTCGGCGTAGAAGCGCTGATCCGCTGGCAGCATCCGGTGCATGGCCTGGTGCCGCCGGCGGCTTTCATCTCGCTGGCGGAATCGATTGGCCTGATCAACTATCTCGGCAACTGGGTTCTGAAAGCAGCGTGCATGCAACTGGTGCAGTGGGACAAGGACGGCATCAGGCTGGATTACGTGTCGGTGAACGTGTCGCCGCAGCAGTTCCGCGACAAACGCTTCACCCAGAACGTGAAGGACGCGCTCGATCTGACGGGCCTGGACCCGAGCCGGCTGGTCTTCGAAATCACCGAAAGCCTTTTGATGCACGATCCCGAAGAAGCCACGCTGCTGCTGGAAACGCTGGCGGCGCTCGGCATCCACTTTGCCGTCGATGACTTCGGCACTGGTTACTCGAGCCTGTCCTACTTGCAGCGTTTCCCGCTTTCGAAGCTCAAGATCGACCGGAGTTTCATCGAAAACTTGCTGACGTCCCGTAATAATCGGGCGATCGTCACCGCCGTGGTGGGACTCGCCAAATCCCTCGGGCTGGAACTGGTCGCGGAAGGCGTCGAGACGCAAGCGCAGCGTGATCTGCTGATCGAGATGGGCTGTGATCAAATACAGGGCTGGCTGATCAGCAAGGCGCTTCCCGCCACCGAACTGAAGCGTTGCTTTGAGGATAAAACGCTCTTTCTCCAGGCGTCTTTATGAGATACCGTCACGTGGTACGGCAAGTCTCGCGTCTCGCTTAAAGCTTGTGTGCTGTTGCGCCGTTATAAGGCATAGACGCCACTGACTTGCGTACCTGACTCATGCAAGTTTTTCCGCGCATTACACATCGGCTGAGTCAAACGCGCGTTGCCGGCCTCAACACCGCCAACGCGCCCGACCCAAGCTGGCTCAGCCAACTGGACTGGAACCTGCAAGGCATTACACCAATCGCATGGCAAGCAATACCAAAGCCGAATTACTGGACAAACTGTGGGCGCGCATGAGCGAGCGCGGGGATTTCCCCATGCTCTCGCAGGCCTTGCGCACCACGGTATCCGCCATGGGCGACGACGACCTGGACTTTACGGCCCTCGTCCAGGTCGTTCTGTCTGACTTCGGCCTCACGCAGAAGGTGTTGCGGCTCGCCAATTCCGCGATGTACATCTCGTTCGGCGGCAACATCACGACCGTCACGCGCGCGCTGATGGTCCTCGGCATGGACGCGGTCGGCCATCTCGTGGTCGGGCTGAAACTCGTCGATCACTTTCATCACAGCGCGCCGCGCCGTATCGATGCCAAGCTCGAACTGAACCGCACCCTGCTCTCCGGCGCGGTCGCGCGGCAAGTGACCGAGCGCAGTGAATTCCGTACATCGGAGGAAGCGGTGGTCTGTACGCTGATGCGGCAGATCGGCAAGCTCCTGGTTGCGTTTTATCTCGAGACCGAATGGGACCAGTTGCGCCGCAAAGCCGCCGCCGAGCACATCAGCGACAGCATTGCATGCGGCGCGCTGCTGGGCGTCACATTTGAGGAAATCGGCATCGAGGCCGCGGACCGCTGGCGTTTGCCGGAGACCATCCGTACCGGCATGCTCACGCGCGACCCGCTTGCACCGATCGACGAAAAAACGCCGCGCCACGTACGCTGGCTGCAGGCAGTCACGAACTATTCCACCGAAGTCGCCGATGCGCTCACCGCGCAACATGTCGATGAAGCCCATCGCGAGAATTCGTTGATCGACATTGCGAACCGCTACAGCCGCGCGCTTGCGACCGATGCGGCGACGCTTGCCGAGATGAGCCTCGCGCTCGCGAACGAGGATTCGAACGATGGTGTGATGCGCGAGATCGTGGAACTGCGGGCGGACGCCGATGCCATCGCGCGTGCGGAGTTGTCGGCAGAAGCGCGGATTGCGGCGAGCCTCGACGACTTGCGCTCGCTGCCATCGAAGAACGCATTGGCGCCCGTGCTCGCACTTGCGTCCGAAGCCGTGCTCGCCGGGCTTTCGTTTTCGCGCACGGTCGTGTTCGTGCGTCAGGTCAACGATGAATTCCAGGCGCGGCTTGGACTCGGCCCGGGCGTGGAATCGCTGTTGCCGTCGCTGACATTCCCGGCGGCGTTCCAGCCGGACGTGTTCCATCTGGCAATCTCGAATCCGGTGGGGATTTTTATCGAGAATGCGCGCGACCCGCGTATCGATGCACGCCTGCCGCGCTGGTTCAAATCGTCTTTCAGCGATGCCCACGCGTTCGTCCTCCTGCCGGTGAAAGCAAACGGCTCGACGGTGGCAATGCTTTACGGCGACTGGACCAACGCGGATCACGTGCGAAAGATCACATCCATGGAAATGTCCGCGTTGAACGACCTGATGCGAGAGCTAAGCCGTTTTTTTAGCAACGCCGACTGGAAAGAAATGGAATTGATCTAGTCGGCGCGGCTGAACCTGGCCCGGCTACTCGCGCCAGAGGATTGCAACCGCCTGATCCCCGTACTCCACGATGTAACCCCCATGCTCGCGCTGCCACTCACGGCTTTCAGCAGCGCTTGCAAACCACACTTTTTCGTAATCGCCGAAAGCGCCGGCATCGAAGCGGTATCTGTCGATGACGGCGGGCGCTTGCGTATCCACCACGGCTTGACAGGCATCCCAGCCAAAATGTCCCAGCTCGACGGCGAGCATGTTCAGCACATGCTTGAGCTGGATCGCCGCGCGCTTTTCGTGCAGTTGCGTAAGCGTCGTTGCCTCGCGCATCACGCCCGCTGCGAGCAGACGGCGAAGGACGGGCATCGCGGTGCTCGTGCTTTCTCCTCGGGCGAGACAAAGCAGCCGGCGCGCATGGCGTCGAAGGAACTCGGTATTGCACGAATCTGTATTGGCAGTGCGAGGTGCGGATGTAGACCACATGACGTTTCTCCTTAATGCGCCGTTCTCGCTGCGGCTAAAGGTTCAACGTTGCGGTTTATCCAGATGAAGAGATAACGCGTGACAGGTGCTTTCACTTTCGCGAGACCGGGCGCCCTGCCGCGCCCGTCGCGAATTCTAGAACGAAGACCTGCTTTCGGGCAAGCCTTCGTTCTATCGAATACAACGTTACATCACTTCAACTGAAACTTGCCGACGAGTTGTTTCAACGCGTGCGCCTGATCGTCGAGCGATTGCGCCGCGGCCGCCGCCTGTTCGACGAGCGCCGCATTTTGCTGCGTGCCGGCGTCCATCTGCGTGACCGCGTGATTGATCTCCTCGATACCGCTGCTCTGCTCCGCCGACGCCGCCGAGATCTCGCCCATAATGTCCGTCACGCGCTTCACCGCGCGCACGACTTCGTCCATGGTCGCGCCGGCTTCGTGGGCGAACGTGGAGCCATCGGATACACGCGAGACCGATGTATGGATCAAACCCTTGATCTCCTTCGCCGCTGCCGATGACCGTTGCGCCAGGCTTCGCACTTCACCCGCGACGACCGCGAAACCACGCCCTTCTTCGCCGGCCCGCGCGGCTTCCACAGCCGCGTTGAGCGCGAGGATATTCGTCTGAAACGCAATCCCTTCAATCACGCCGATGATGTCGCCAATGCTCTTCGCGCTGGCGTTGATCTGCTCCATGGTCGCGACCACGCGGCCCACGACCTCGCCGCCCTTCTCCGCGATCTCCGACGCGTTGTGCGCGAGCGAGCTGGCCTGCTTCGCGTTCTCGGCGTTCTGGCGCACGGTGGACGTCAATTGCTCCATGCTCGACGCTGTCTTCTCCAAGGCGACGGCCTGCTGTTCCGTGCGCTGCGACAAGTCCACGTTGCCTTGCGAGATCTCACCCGACGCAGATGCAATCGCCTCCGCGCTCGCCGCAATTTCGCCGACCGTCGTCGATAAACCCGACTGCATGCCCGAGAGTGCATAGAGCATGCTGGTGTTATCGCGCTTGGCGATGGTGATGCGGTTCGACAGATCGCCCGCGGCGATGCGGCTTGCGATCTGCATCGCGTAGACGGGCTCGCCGCCGAGTTGCCTGGAAAGACGCCGCACGACCCATTCGCTCACGAAAAACGCCAGCGCGATCAGCGCCAGCGTCAACACGGCAACCATCACGAACGATGCGTGATAGATGGACGAGGCGGTATCGATGGTCGCCTTCGCCGCCACTCCGCGCTGCTCGATCAGCACGTTGACGAGTTTCTCGAGCTTGCCGGTCGCCACCAGCAGCGATACGTCCTGCATGCCGACCTGCCAGTTCATCTGCGACAAGTCGAGCGGCTGTTCCTTCATCAGCTTCACGAACGCGCGCAAGTCGCTGCTCCACGCGCCAACGGCTTTCGCCAGCGCCTTCTGGCCGCCGGTTGGATCGGCGAAACCTTGCAACTGGGTTTGATCGCGGCCAATGTCGGCCAGCGCATGTTCTATGTCCGCGCCGAGTTCGTCGCGCTCCTTCGCCGTCGTCGCGGTCAGCAACATCTTTTGCGAGCGGCTCGCGCGCAACATGGCCGCGCGCAGGTCCTCGGCCGCGCGGCTCGCCACATACCCTTCGCGATAAATCGATTCCGTCGAGCCGTTGAGCCGGCTGATCTGCGTCAGCGCAATCACGCCGATAACCAGCGTCCCGATCAACAGCAATGCGAAGGCGAGCCGCAGCGATGCTTTGACGGACAGCGAACGGCCGCTTGTCCCGACGGCCTGATGCAGCGAAAGCAATTTCATCGATTGAAATCCCAGGTTTTGATTGGTCACTCGCGTAACAAACCGCCTTGTGAGCGGCAAGCGCGAGTACATCAATGGTCAACGGCGGGAACCGGCAGTTCTTTAGCGCTGTTTTCAGCGTTTGTTGCAAAGCCGGCTTTGATGAGCAAAACGCATGGAAAACCCGAATGAGATCGGCATCTACTGTCCTGTTTGCGACAAAACTTGGCCGGACAATGGATAGAGGACACTTTAAAATTACAAAAACGGGTTATCTGCTTCAGCTCAGGTGGATAACGAATGCAACGCGAGACCTCCCCAGCCCTTCACCATGCAGACGAGTATCGATAAAAACGCGCTTGGCGCCGCGCCCTCCTTGAGTCCGGCGAGTTCGTCGATCACGGCCGTTCCCCGCACCGTATTTTCAGTATTGGGCGCGATCAGTTTTGCGCATCTGCTCAACGACATGATCCAGTCGCTGATCCTTGCCATTTACCCAATGTTCAAAAGCGAGTTTTCGCTTTCGTTCGGGCAAATCGGGCTGATCACGCTGACTTACCAGATCACGGCGTCGTTATTGCAACCGCTAGTCGGGCTTTACACCGACAAACATCCGAAACCGTATTCATTGCCCATCGGCATGGGATTTACGCTGTGTGGCCTGTTATTGATGTCGATGGCAGGAAGCTTCCCGGTCTTGCTGATCGCGGCCGCGCTTGTCGGGTGCGGTTCGTCGATCTTCCATCCGGAATCATCGCGTGTGGCGCGCATGGCGTCGGGCGGCCGGCACGGCCTCGCGCAATCGGTGTTTCAGGTCGGAGGCAACGCGGGCAGTTCCCTCGGGCCTTTGTTGGCGGCATTGGTCATCATGCCCCACGGACAACGCAGCATTGCATGGTTCTCCGCCGCCGCGCTGCTCGCGATCGTGGTGCTGTTCGGCATTGGCCGGTGGTATCAGAGCCATCCCGCAGTCAAGAAATCGCGTCATTCCGCCGTGGTGTCCGCATTGCCTCGCAAAAAGGTGATGATCGCGATGACAGTCCTGATGCTGCTCACGTTCTCGAAGTATTTTTATCTCGCCAGCATCAGCAGCTACTTCACTTTTTATCTGATCAGCAAGTTTCATTTGGCCGTAGAGACGGCGCAGGTTCACCTTTTCTGGTTCCTCGCGGCAGTCGCGGTGGGCACCATTGTCGGCGGCCCTGTTGGTGACAAGATCGGCCGCAAGGTCGTGATCTGGGTATCCATCCTGGGCGTCGCGCCCTTCACCCTCATGCTGCCGTTCGCCAACTTGTTCTGGACCGGCGTGCTGTCCGTTGTGATCGGTTTGATTCTGGCGTCGGCGTTCTCGGCCATTCTGGTCTATGCGACCGAACTGGTTCCCGGCAAGGTTGGCATGGTTGCGGGGCTCTTCTTCGGCTTTGCCTTCGGCATGGGCGGAATCGGCGCGGCAGTCCTTGGCCATCTGGCTGACGCGACGAGCATCGACTATGTCTATAAGGTTTGTTCGTTCCTGCCGCTGATCGGAGTCCTGACCATCCTGTTGCCCAATACCCGCGAGAAACCGGTATCGGCGCACATGTGATGCTCCCGGTCGCGTGAGCAGGACAGGCACACGACCGGCGAAAGCACGACTCCAAAACGAGTTTTCGTTTCGATGTTCCAGCGCCGCCTCTGGTTGTCACTTGACAACCAGAGGCGGCGCTTCTATTATGGAGCTAAGGATGACTCGTTCAAAGCATCACAAGAAGGAAATTGAAGAGGCCCTGCGGCATGCTGAATCATACGGCTGGCGCGTTGAAGAAGGCGGAAGCCATGCCTGGGGACGGATGTACTGTCCATTCAACGAGGCCACTTGCCGTTGCGGCGAGTTTTGTATCACCAGTATCTGGAGCACACCTAAAAACGCTGTCAATCATGCGCGGGCTTTAAAACGCGTGGTGGACAACTGCGCGATCCAGATAGAAAAGCCTTCCCATCAGACAGTGGTCTTATTTAAAACGACGCCATGGAATACACGTTCACATTGAAATATCGGCTCTCGGAAACCGACTGCGATCACGAGGAATTGATTGGGCGTCTTGCCGCCGCCGGATGCGACGACGCGCTGATTGGCATCGGACAACCCGGCCGCATCGCGCTGGCATTCACCCGGGAAGCGGACAGCGCGGAAGCCGCGTTGATGAGCGCCTTGACGGACGTCAAGTCAGCCATTCCAACGGCCGCGCTCGTTGAGGCATCGCCTGATTTTGTCGGCCTGACGGACGTCGCCGAAACCATCGGCGTCACGCGCCAGAACATGCGCAAGCTGATGCTCGCGAATCCCTCGACCTTCCCCTCGCCGGTTCATGAAGGCAGCGCCGTGGTATGGCATCTGGCGGAGATCCTGGACTGGCTCGACGCTCGCGGAACGTATCAACTCGAGCAAGCCGTGCACGAAGTCGCGGCCACCACCATGCAGATCAACCTGGCGAAGGAATCAGTGCATGGATCGCCGAAGACGCAATCGGTGCTGCAGAAGCTGGTTCGTTGAGAAAGCCGAAGCGTTCCGGGCGGCGCACCCGGAACCGCGGTCATTGGCGTGTCAAAGCTTCTTTCACCTGCACCAGCGCTCCGGCATCTTCGATCATCGGGAGATCACCCGGGTCGCGGCCTTCAGCGAGTGCCGCGATCGCGCGCCGCAGCAGTTTGCCTGAGCGCGTCTTCGGCAGCATCGCGAGGAAATGCACACGGGCGGGACGGGCGATCGCTCCCAACTGTGAGTCGACACTGCGCGCAAGCTCCGCTTCAAGCGCTTCGCGGGCGCCTTCTTCGTCCAGCGCCTGGACATCGCGCAACACAACGAATGCGAGCGCGACCTGGCCTTTGACCGGATCGGCAACGCCTACAACCGCCACCTCGGCCACCGACCTGTGACTGCTGATCGCTTCCTCGATCTCACGCGTGCCCAGCCGGTGTCCCGCCACGTTGATCACGTCGTCGGTGCGACCGAGGATCGACACGTAGCCATCTTCGTCGGTCACGCCCCAGTCGAATGTTGAATACAACTGATGCCCGGGAATGCTCCGCCAATACGTCTTGATGAAACGTGAATCGTCGCCCCATACGGTCTGCATGCAGCCCGGCGGCAACGGATAATCGAGCGCGATCACGCCCTTCTCTCCAGGCGCGCAAACCTCACCGGTTGCTTCGTTACGCACGGTCAATGCGAAGCCCATCGATGGCACGCCGGGAGAACCCAGTTTCGGCGGCAACGGTTCGATCCCTCTGGGAATCGCGATCATGGGCCAGCCGGTTTCGGTCTGCCAGTAATTGTCGACGACCGGTTTTTTCAGCGCGCTCTGGATCCATTGCGCCGTGGGCTCATCGAGCGGTTCGCCGGCCAGGAAGAGCGTTCGCAGACTCGATAAATCCGCTTGCTCCATCAGCTTCGGGTCCTGTTTCTTCAGCACGCGCAGCGCGGTCGGCGCGGTGAACATCAGGTTGATCTTGTGCTGCTCGATGATGCGCCACCAGATCCCGCCGTCGGGGCGAACAGGCGTGCCTTCGTACATGACCGTGGTCAGCCCGGCAATCAGCGGCGCGTAGATGATGTAGCTGTGCCCGACCACCCAGCCCACGTCGGAAGCGGTCCACATGGTGTCGCCAGGTTTGCCCTGGAAGATGTGTTCCATCGATGCCGCCAGCGCCACTGCATAGCCGCCCACGTCTCGTTGCACGCCCTTCGGCTTGCCCGTCGTCCCCGACGTGTAGAGCACGTACGAAGGTTGGTTCGACTCCAGCCATACGCATGGAACCTGGGCATCGAAGAATTGTGCGCGCAGCGGTTCGTATTCGACGAGATACGGCGCCTGCAACCGCTCAGGCGCGAGTTGCCGGTCGATCAGCAACACGTTCGCGACCTTGTGTTCGGCGCGCGCCAGCGCTTCATCCACGAGCGGCGTGTAGTCGATCACCCTGCCCGCACGCGCGCCGGCATCGGCGGTGACGATCAGAACGGGCGTCGCGTCGTCGATGCGCGCCGCCAGGCTCGGCGCCGCAAAGCCGCCGAACACGACCGAATGAACCGCGCCGAGCCGTGCGCACGCGAGCATGGCGAACAGGGCTTCGGGGATCATCGGCAAGTAGATCAGCACGCGCTCGCCCTGCTTCACGCCAAGGGAGCGCATCACGGCGGCCATGCGATTCACTTCAGCGTGCAGTTCGGCGTAGGTATAACGCCGCTCGATGCCCGTTTCCGTCGATACATATACGAGCGCATTCTGCTCGCCGCGCGAGGCGAGATGACGGTCGACGGCGTTGTAGCAGAGATTGGTCTTGCCGCCGACAAACCAGCGCGCAAACGGCGGATTGCTGCGGTCGAGGACCTGATCGAATGGCGTTTCCCAATGGATGCGCCGTGCCTGTTCGCCCCAGAACGATTCCGGATCGTCGATCGAACGGCGGTGAGCTTCACGATAAGTCGGCATTCGAACCTCTGTCAGGTAGCGGAATCGCCGCAGCCGGATCATTCCGGGCGCGGCGAATTGCACCTGAGCATAGTTCAGCCGTCAAGGCCGTGCTAGAGAGGGACGGCCCTGATTCGTGCGGGTGTCACGGCATCTGAAGGCGGGGTTTAGCGATGGAAGGCGGTTTCGAGAGGTCCGGGCCCGAGTGCTTGAGCAGCACCGGCGCGAGTTCGTTTGCGACCCGCATGCCCGATACCACGACCAGGCGCAATCCGCTGCCGCTGCACATGCCGCGCACGATCTCCCGCGTCGATGCACGCGCCTCGATGCGCGGTTCGATCACGATCAGGCCGCGGCAGTACATTGCGAGGGCGCTCCGGTTCGATCGCAGCCATGCGGAGCGCAGGCGCAGATCGTCGGCGGGTTCGTCGGCGCAATACTCCGCAACGATCACGAACGGCGCTTTCAGCGCAAGCAGACGCTGCATTTCGGCGCCCCAGGCAAATGCGTAGCCGGGCTGTACCGAGCGGCGGCGCAACCGCACAAGCGGGAAACGACTGGCGTCGTGCATGCGCTGATTCGGGACATCGGAACGATGGATTGTTTCCGCTGCGGGCGTTGCCAAGGTAGCCGGCGTCGCAGTTTGAGATTGGGTGGCGATCACAGCGGTCTCGTACTCCAGAAATTCATTACCAGCGCCAGGTTGGCGATCATCGGGCGGCGCTGAAAGCGCGGCCGGCGAGCTTGCCTGGCCGTGTCTCCGAGCTGCGGCGTTGCGTTGCCGAGCCACGCATGGCGGGTGGTCTCGATCACACGTGCAGCGTTAGTGGATATAACCAGCGCTGCCCGGCCGGAATCAGGCAGCGAATCAGGCAGTGAATCAGCCAGTGAATCAGCCAGCGATCCGGGCGAGAAGCCGGTCAATCTATCGAGCGTCGTTTGGGTCAAAGTGGACCTCCTGTCGTCCGATGTATTGTAATTGCGAATCATTCTCAATTACAAGCAGGATTTTCGGGGCAGGACCGATGCAAAAGATCTGGGATCGTTGGTGAGCGAAGCCGATGCGCGAAGCGCCGCCATGAGCGGGGCTACGGCCGTTGGAAAGACAAGATGAGGCGGATTGCCGCGCTCAGACGCGCGCCGTCAAGAAGCGCCGCAGAATCCCCGACGAATACGCGCCGCCGAGCGCGTGAAGGAACTCGAGGAATGACTCGGGCGCGTCGGCATCGGCGGTATCGGATACGGTGCGCACCACGGCGCACGGCACGTCGTGTTCGTAACAAACCTGGGCGATCGCGGCGCCTTCCATCTCGACGGCGAGCGCTTCAGGCAAAGCGGCGCGAAGCGCGTTCACCTCGGCATGACTCGATACAAACCGGTCCCCGCTTACAATCAGCCCGCGATGCAACCGTGGAGGATGCACACCGAAACGCGCCTCGAGCGCCGCGTGTTCATCGGCGAGAAAGGCGGTGCAGGCCTTGGCCAACGCGTCGCTGAGCCCGGCGTTCGCGGCAAAACGCGCCATGCCGAGCAACGGCACCTCGAAGCGCGGAAACAGCGGCGACGCGTCCAGATCGTGCTGCATCAGCGTATCGCCGATCACGATATCGCCCACGCGCACGTCTTCCCGAACACCGCCCGCGACACCCGTGAACACGATGGAATCGACGCCGAACACGTGGATCAGCGCGCTCGCCGTCGCGGCCGCGGCCACTTTGCCCACGCGCGCCAGCGTTACCACGCACGGCACGCCATGCGCCGTTCCGACGTGATATTCGCGACGGCCGATGATCTCGGTGCGGACATTCCCGGCAAGGCGCATTGCATCTGTCAGATCGCCCAGTTCCTGCGGCAACGCGGCCATGATGCCGAGCCGGTCCATCTTCATTCCACTGCCTGCAGTTTAGCCACCGCCAACGCGAGCCATTTCTCGCCATGGCGTTTGAACCGGACCTGGGCTTTCGCGTCCGTCCCTGCTCCTTCCAGCGCGATCACCGTGCCCTCGCCGAACTTGTTGTGGAACACGGGCTGGCCGATCTTGAATCCGGTGTCGGCCGCGCGCTGGTTGTTGGCGAACGCGGGCAACGGCTTGCCGGCATCCGGGTCCGTGTAAGCGGCGCGTTCTCCGCGTTCCTGCCCCGGACGCGCGAACCAGTCCCGGCCCCAGCCGGCGTTATCGGCCCGGCCGCCCCAGCGCGCGCCTGCTTCCACTTTGGGCGTGAGCCATTTGAGCGACTCTTCCGGAAGCTCATCGAAGAAACGGGAGCGGATGTTGTAGCGCGTCTGGCCGTGCAACATCCGGCTCTGCGCAAACGACAGATACAACCGCTCCTTCGCCCGCGTGATCGCCACATACGCGAGACGCCGTTCCTCTTCGAGCCCGTCGCTTTCCTGCGCGCTGTTTTCGTGCGGGAACAAACCCTCTTCGAGCCCCGTGATGAACACGGCCATGAACTCCAGCCCCTTGGCTGCGTGCACCGTCATCAACTGCACGGCGTCCTGGCCGGCTTGCGCCTGGTTGTCGCCGGCTTCGAGCGATGCATGCGACAGGAAACCCGCCAGCGGCGTCATGGTGTCGGGGTTTTGCGCAGGATCGGCGGGACTTTCGGGATCGAGCACATCGACAGCGGGATCATCCGTCGCCACGCCGATTTCCGGCGCGTTGGTCGCGCCCGGGCGCAGCGGAATGGAACGCGCGGGGGTATCGAGCCCGTAGCCTTCTTCCTGCACGAAAGCAGCCGCCGCGTTCACCACTTCCTGCAAGTTCTCGAGCCGGTCCTGGCCTTCGCGTTCGTTCTCGTAATGCGTCGCGAGACCGCTCGCGCGGACCACGTACTCCACCGTCTCCGGCAAGCTCATGTGCTGTGTTTCGGCGCGAATCTTGCCGATCAACTGCGCGAAATTCGCGAGACTCGAACCTGCCTTGCCGGCCACGTAGGGCACGGCCGCGGCCATTGAACAGTTGTAGAGACGGGCGGCGTCGGCGAGTTGTTCGATCGACCTTGCGCCAATTCCACGCGTCGGGAAATTCACGACGCGGGAAAACGCGGTGTCGTCGTTGGGGTTGTCGATCAGGCGCAGATACGCAAGCGCGTGCTTCACTTCCTGGCGCTCGAAAAACCGCAAGCCGCCATACACGCGATACGCAATGCCCGCATTCACCAGCGTATGTTCGATGGTTCGCGACTGCGCATTGCTTCTATACAGGATCGCGATCTCGCCACGCGCCGCGCCTGCATGAATCAGCGCTTTGATCTCCTCGACGATCCACCCGGCTTCCTGCGTATCGGTCGCGGCCTCGTACACGCGCACGGGTTCGCCGTGACCTGCATCGGTGCGCAGATTTTTGCCGAGCCGGCGCGAATTTTTCGCGATCAGGAAGTTGGCGGTATCGAGAATATGACCATGCGAGCGATAGTTCTGCTCCAGCTTGATCATGTTGCGCACATGGAATTCGCGCTCGAAATCATGCATGTTGCCGACGTTCGCGCCACGGAATGCGTAGATGGACTGGTCGTCGTCGCCCACGGCGAAGATGGCGTTATGCTCGCCCGCCAGTATCTTGAGCCACGCGTACTGCAGCTTGTTCGTATCCTGGAACTCGTCGACCAGAATATTGCGAAAACGCGCCTGGTAATGCGCGCGCAGCGGCGGATTGTGCGCGAGCAGCTCGTAGCAGCGCAGCAGGAGCTCGGGGAAATCCACCACGCCTTCGCGCTGGCATTGCTGCTCGTACGCCGCGTACAACTCGACGAACTTCATGTTGAAGGCGTCGGTCGCGTCGACGTCTTTCGGACGCAGCCCTTGTTCCTTCGCGTTGTTGATGAAGTACTGGAGATTCTTGGCCGGATATTTTTCGTCGTCGATATTCAGGCCCTTCATCAGCCGCTTGATGGCCGAAAGCTGGTCTGCAGTATCGAGGATCTGGAATGCCTGCGGCAGGCCGGCATCGCGGAAATGCGCGCGCAGCATGCGGTTGCACAAGCCGTGGAAGGTGCCGATCCACATGCCGCGTGTATCGATGGGCATCATGGCCGTCAGCCGCGCCATCATCTCTTTTGCGGCCTTGTTCGTGAACGTGACCGCGAGAATGGTCTGCGGCGACGCATAACCCTGCTGGATCAGCCACGCGATGCGCGTGATCAGGACGCGCGTCTTGCCGCTGCCTGCGCCCGCCAGGATAAGCGCCGGCTCGTTTGGCAACGTGACGGCGGCAAGTTGTTCGGGGTTCAGATTGGCAAGCAAATCGGGCATGGGCGAGTCTTCCGGTGGGTCGAACATTATAAGACCGCGCGGGCGGACACGTTTTCGAAACAACCGCTTTGAAAGCTCGCTTGGGGCTCGATTGAGGCCGATCAGGCGCGCCTAAATCGGCTGCAGGTTCGGTAAGACCTTATAATTCACCGATGTCGCTGGTCGACCCCCGCTTCTTTTTTACGCAATTTTCGGCAGATCCCACCCCATGAGTGACAACACGCTTGCGAAGAGTTTCGAGCCCCAAAACATCGAGTCCCACTGGGGACCCGAATGGGAAAAGCGCGGGTACGCCGCGCCGAGCCTCGACGAAGGAAAAAAAGACTTCTCGATCCAGCTCCCGCCGCCAAACGTCACCGGCACACTGCACATGGGTCATGCGTTCAACCAGACCATCATGGACAGCCTCACGCGGTATCACCGCATGCTCGGCGAAAACACCCTGTGGCTGCCGGGCACGGACCACGCGGGCATTGCCACGCAGATCGTGGTCGAGCGCCAGCTCGACGCCAAGGGCATCTCGCGCCATGACCTCGGCCGCGAGGAATTCCTGAAACGCGTCTGGGAATGGAAACAGCAGTCGGGCTCGACCATTACGGGGCAAGTGCGGCGACTGGGCGCGTCCATCGACTGGTCGCGGGAATATTTCACGATGGACGACAAGATGTCGACCGCCGTGCAGGATGTTTTCGTCACGCTCTACAAGCAGGGCCTGATTTATCGTGGAAAGCGGCTGGTGAACTGGGATCCGGTGCTGGGCACGGCTGTATCGGATCTTGAAGTGGTGAGCGAGGAGGAAGCCGGCAATCTGTGGCACATCAACTACCCGCTGACGGACGGCTCGGGACACCTGACAGTTGCCACCACGCGCCCGGAAACCATGCTCGGCGACACCGCCGTGATGGTCCATCCGGAAGACGAGCGTTACGCGCATCTCATTGGCAAGACGGTCACCTTGCCGTTGTCGGGCCGTGAAGTTCCGGTGATCGCGGACGACTATGTGGATCGCGAGTTCGGAACCGGCGTGGTCAAGGTTACGCCGGCGCACGATTTCAACGACTATCAGGTGGGCTTGCGTCACAAGCTGCCCATGATCGAAATCCTTACGCTCGACGCAAAAATCAACGACAACGCGCCGGAAAAATATCGTGGCCTGGATCGTTTCGATGCCCGCAAGCAGGTCGTGGCCGATCTCGAAGCGCTCGGCGCGCTTGAATCGGTCAAGCCGCACACGCTAATGGTGCCGCGCGGCGACCGTACCAGCGTGGTGATCGAGCCCATGCTGACAGACCAGTGGTTCGTGGCCATGAGCAAACCGGCGCCGGACGGCACGTTCAATCCGGGTAAATCGATCGCGGAAACGGCGCTCGACGTAGTCCGCAGCGGCGAAATCAAGTTCGTGCCGGAAAACTGGTCGAACACGTATTACCAGTGGCTAGAAAATATCCAGGACTGGTGTATTTCTCGCCAGCTCTGGTGGGGCCATCAAATCCCCGCGTGGTACGGTGAGAACGGCGAAATCTTCGTCGCCAAGACGGAAGCCGAGGCGCGCGCGGAAGCCTCCCAAAACGGCTATACCGGCACGCTACGACGCGACGAAGATGTGCTCGACACCTGGTTCTCGTCCGCGCTGGTGCCGTTTTCGTCGCTTGGATGGCCGAACGAAACGCCGGAGCTGAAGCATTTCCTGCCGTCGTCGGTGCTGGTGACGGGGTTCGACATCATCTTCTTCTGGGTTGCCCGGATGGTGATGATGACCACGCACTTCACGGGGAAGATCCCGTTCGACACGGTCTACGTCCACGGTCTCGTGCGCGACGCGGAAGGCCAGAAAATGTCGAAGAGCAAGGGCAATACGCTCGACCCCATCGACATTGTCGACGGAATCGATCTGGAAACGCTCGTCGCCAAGCGTGTTACCGGCCTGATGAACCCGAAGCAGGCTGAGAAGATCGAGAAAAAGACCCGCAAGGAGTTCCCGGACGGAATTCAGCCGTTTGGCACGGATGCCTTGCGCTTCACGATGGCGTCCATGGCCACTCTCGGTCGCAACGTGAATTTTGATCTGGCAAGGTGCGAGGGATACCGTAATTTTTGCAATAAGTTGTGGAACGCTACACGGTTTGTGCTGATGAATACCGAAGGCCACGATTGTGGTTTCGGCAAACCGGAAGAATGCGAAGCGGGCGACTGCGGCCCGGGCGGCTACCTGCATTTTTCGCAGGCGGACTTCTGGATCGTCTCGCTGCTGCAGCGTGTGGAAGCGGAGGTTGAGAAGGGTTTCGCTGATTACCGGTTCGATAACGTGGCAAGCGCCATCTACAAATTCGTCTGGGACGAGTACTGCGACTGGTATCTCGAACTGGCGAAGGTACAGATCCAAAACGGCCTGCCCGAGCAGCAGCGCGCGACACGCCGGACCCTGTTGCGCGTGCTGGAAACCGTGCTGCGGCTGGCTCACCCGATCATTCCGTTCATCACGGAAGCCTTGTGGCAGAAGGTTGCGCCGCTGACCGACCGGTATCCGCAGCCGGCCAATGGCAGCCAAACGGCATCGATCATGATCCAGCGCTATCCGCAGGCGCAACCGTCGAAAATCGACGAATCTTCAGAACAGTGGGCGGCCGAACTGAAAGGGGTCATCGATGCATGTCGTAATCTGCGCGGCGAGATGAATTTGTCACCGGCAGTGAAAGTGCCGCTGCTGGCAACGGGCGACGAAGCGCAGTTGAAGTCGTTCGCGCCATATGTCCAGGCACTGGCGCGTTTGTCGGAGGTAAAGATCATTACCGACGAAAATGCGCTCGACGCAGAGGCGAGTGGCGCGCCAGTTGCTATTGTAGGATCGAACAAGCTGGTGCTTAAGGTCGAGATCGACGTCGCCGCTGAACGCGAACGCCTCACGAAGGAAGTCGATCGGCTGACACAGGAAATCGGCAAGGCGCGCGTCAAGCTGGAAAACGAAAGTTTTGTAGCCCGTGCGCCGGCCGCGGTGGTTGAACAGGAACGCAAGCGGCTTGCCGAATTCGAGTCGACGGCTGACAAGCTGAAAGCGCAGCTTTCACGGTTGCCGGCGTAAACTTCATTCAGACGCGGCGGTGTCAGACCTGGAAACTAACCTATAGCTTGTTCCGTCTATAGCAAAGTGCAGTTTGACGCTGGAAGAATTCACTCGTCGCACTTTTTTATTCACGGATCAACCTGCATCATGGCAGTGGCTCTCGGGCCCACGAAATTCAGGCTTGACGTTTAAACACGATAAGAGGATCAGGGTCATCAAATGCTAAAAGTTACGAAAGCGGTTTTCCCGGTTGCGGGTCTCGGTACCCGGTTCCTCCCCGCAACCAAGGCCAGCCCGAAGGAAATGCTGCCTGTGGTCGACAAGCCGCTGATCCAGTACGCGGTCGAAGAGGCAATGGCAGCCGGCATTACGGAAATGATCTTTGTGACGGGGCGCAGCAAGCGCGCCATTGAAGATCACTTCGACAAGTCGTATGAGATCGAGGCCGAACTGGAAGCGCGCGGCAAGCAGAAGCTGCTCGATCTGGTCCGCAGCATCAAGCCGAGCCATGTGGACTGTTTCTACGTGCGCCAGGCCGAAGCGCTCGGTCTTGGGCACGCGGTGCTGTGCGCCGAAAAGCTGGTGGGCGACAACCCGTTTGCCGTCATCCTCGCCGATGACTTGTTGTACGGCACGCCGCCGGTCATGACGCAGATGATCGAAGTGTTCGACCACTATCACAGCTCGGTAATCGGCGTAGAAGAGATCCCGGCTCAGGATTCGAAGTCGTATGGTGTTATCGACGGGAAAGAGTGGGAAGACAATATTTTCAAGCTGTCGGGCATCGTGGAAAAGCCGGAACCGGCTGTGGCGCCGTCGAACCTCGGCGTAGTCGGCCGTTACGTGCTGAAGCCGCGTGTTTTCGACCATATCCGCGCGTTGAAGCCGGGTGCTGGCGGTGAACTGCAACTGACGGACGCGATCCAGTCGCTCCTCGCGGACGAACAAGTGCTCGCGTACAAGTATCACGGCACGCGTTTCGACTGCGGCAGCAAGCTCGGTTATCTGAAGGCGACGGTGGAATTCGCGCTGCGTCACCCGGAAGTTGCCGCCGACTTCCAGGAATACCTGGATACGCGCTCGCCGCATTTGGTTGGATAAGTCTGGCTTCGGGCGCCCGTCGTGGCGCTTCGAAAATAAAAATGCCCATGATCTTCGTCATGGGCATTTTTTCGTCCGGCTGACCCGCTTAACGCCGCCGCATCAGAAAAGTGAAGACCTTGTCGTGCGAGGTCGATTCCACCAGTTCATTGCCGGTCTGCTTCGAAAACGCGGCAAAGTCACGTTGGGAACCCGGATCGGTCGCGAGGACCTTCAGAATCTGACCGCTTTGCATGTCGGACAGCGCCTTCTTCGCCCGCAAGATGGGCAGCGGACACATGAGCCCGCGCGCATCGACTTCCTTGTGCACTTCCATCGAATGAGCCTTGTTCGAACCTGCTTTTCGTAAGAGTTCGATTTTACCCCACTGCCTAAAAATTCACCGCTTCTCCCTTGGCCAGGGATTCCCTCATCGCAATGCCGATGCGCGTGGCTTCCCGCGCGTCTTCAAGCGTGAGGCCCGTCGCGGGGCCACCGTTGAGCGACGCCACGAACGCCTCGGCCTCGTTCAGGAACGCGTGTTCGAAGCGCTCGAAGAACGTCGGCGTACATTCGTTGCGAATGCCCGTGGCATCGAAAATTTCCACGCGATTCAACCGCGGGTTGCTCCCCACCGATAACGCCCCGCCCGTTCCCACGACTTCCGTTTGCGTATCGTGGCCATGCGCACTGGTCCGCGATGCATGGAAAACCGCCATGCGTCCGCCCTCGAACTCGACGATGGCAACGCCGTTATCAATGTCGCCACACGCAGCCAGGCCTTCGTGGATGGCAATCGTGCCGCTTGCAAACACGCGCGTGACACGCGGATTGCCGAGCATCCAGCGCGCCAGGTCGATGTCGTGGACGCTGCAATCGAGGAACAGGCCGCCCGATGTCGGCGCGAAACGCACGAAGAAGCCATCGGGATCGTTTTTATCGACGGTTTGCGAACGGACCATGAACGGCCGGCCGATCGCGCCCTCGCGGACCTTGTTGAAGGCATCGCGATAACTGGCGTCGAAGCGGCGCACGAAACCGATCATGACCTGCAGATCGGGAAACCGTGCGCTTTCTTCGATAACCCGGTCGCACTGCGCCAGGTCCAGCGACAACGGCTTCTCGCAGAACACGTGTTTGCCGGCCCGTAATGCCGCGATGATCTGGTCGGCATGAAGCGACGTAGGCGTAACGAGCCAGACGGCATCAATCGATGTGTCTTGCAGCAACGACTCGTAGTCGTCGTAGAGCGCGAGTTCGGGCAGCTTTTCCACCGCCCATTCACGTTCAGCCGCGACCGGGCTGCACGCGGCCGCGAGCGTCGCGCCGGGCACATGCCACGCGAGATTGCGCGCATGGCGTTGACCAAGCCGCCCCAATCCGGCAATGCCGATCCGCACCGGCGCTTTCATGCCGCGCCCAGCTTGATGATCGTTCCTTCGCGCCATGAACGCGTGGCGGCATCGGCGAGTTCGAGCGCTTTCAGGCCGTCCGCGACCGTCGTGCGCACGGGTTTGCCTTCCTGGACGGCATCGAAGAAATGCGCGATCTCCAGCGCGTACGCCGCGCGGTATCGCTCGAGGAAAAATGCCTCGGGGACATCGTTCGATACCGCCGTCTTCGAGTACGCGGTAACTTCGGTGGGACGGACGTTGCCCGCCTGCAGCATGCCTTTGCTGCCGAGCAATTCGAAGCGCTGGTCGTAGCCGTACGCCGCGCGCCGCGTCGTGTTGATCTGGCACAAGCGGCCGCGTTTGGTGCGAATGGTGACGGCCGTCGAGTCGATGTCACCCGCATCCGCAATCGCCGGATCGGTCAGGACGCTTCCGGTGGCGTGCAGTGTGTCGGCTTCGTCGTCGAGCATCCAGCGGAAGATGTCGAAGTCGTGGATCAGCATGTCCTTGAAAATGCCGCCCGAATGTTTGATGTAGTCAACGGGCGGCGCCCCCGGGTCGCGACTCGTGACAATCAGCATTTCCGGATCGCCGATTTCACCCGCCTCCACGCGCGCCTTCAACGCAGCGAACGTCGGGTCGAAGCGGCGCTGGAAGCCGATCATGCAGACCACGCCGACTTTGGCGACGGCATCGGCGCAAGCGCGTGCGCGTTCGAGCGTCAGGTCCACGGGCTTTTCGCAGAACACGTGTTTCTTTTGGGCCGCCGATTTCATGATCAGGTCGGCATGGGTATCGGTGCTCGAACACACCACGGTCGCGCCGATGGACGCATCGCCCAGCGCGCCTTCCACGTCCGCCACTTGTGCGCCGTGCAGCGCGGCCAGGGCGGCGGCCGCTTCCTTGTTGACATCGACTACATATTTCAGGCGCACACCCGGCTGTTTTGCCAGATTCGCCGCATGGATCTTGCCGATCCGCCCTGCTCCGAAAACCGCTACATCAATCGTCATAGCCGCCTGTCTCCCTTGATTCTTCTACGTTCAGTTCAAGCCGGTACGCAAGCGCGATGAACAGCGCCTGGCACAGGCAGATCGTGCTCGTGAGCGAGCGGAACGCGAACGCGCTGCCCTCCTTCACGAACAAATGCGCGCTCGCGTGACGCGCGAGCGGCGAAAGCTGGCCGTCGGTGATGACCAGCGTCTTGGCGCCGTGATGCTGCGCCGCGCGCACGCAGTACTGCGTCTCCTTGCCGTAGGGCGCGAAGCTGATTGCAATCACCACATCGCCCTTTTTCACGCTGCGAATCTGCTCGCGGTACATCCCGCCGAAGCCCGACACGAGATGCACGCGCTTGGCCGTATGCTGCAGCGCGTACACGATATAACTCGCCACCGGAAACGATCTCCGCACGCCGATCACGTAGATGTTCTCGGCGTGCTCCAGCATCTTCACGGCGGCTTCGAACTGTTCGTCGTCGAGACCCGCTTCGAGCTCGGCGAGCCCGCTTTGACTCGCCGCGATGAATTCACGCGCGACCGATCCGCCCGACAATTTGCCGGGCTTTTCATCGATCAGTTTCCTGATCCGCTGCTGGTAGCTTTGCGCGGAACCGTTCTGGCCCGTGTACGCCTGCTTGAAAATCGCCTGTAGGTCGGAGAAGCCGGAAAAACCGAAGCGTTGCGCAAAGCGCACCACCGCCGACGGATGCACGCCGCACGCGCTCGCGATATCTCCGGTGCGATCCATCATCACGTTGCTGCGATGCTGCTCTATATACGTCGCCACGCTTTTGAGCTGGCGCGGAAGTGCGTCGTACGCCTCTGTGATGCGCTGCATCAGTTCGTCGACGGTCTCAGTATCCGTGGCTGTTTCCTGTGTGTCTGATGTGTCTTCCTGCATGCGGTGCTCGTCATGGATTCCCGTTTCGATGCAACCGATTATAGATACCTCCCGGAACAAATGGAATGAATTTTCCAAACGTCGGGTAGTTAAACTTCCTATTGCATAGCGCTCAGAGTTGTCCTAATCTTGGTCGTGAGCAAGGGGACGTGAGCGCTGTCCATCGCGCCTGATTGCTTATCCAGAAAAACAACCGTGATAGGTGGAGACAATGAGACTTTGCAATGGCCGAGCCGCCCTGCGCGTGCTCGCAGCGGCTGCCGCTTTGTGCGGCGCAGCGGCACTGAGCAGCCAGGCAGCCCACGCGGCTCCCGACGCCCATTTCGTTTTGATCAGCCACGCGCCAGATTCGGACTCATGGTGGAACACGATCAAGAACGCCATCAAACAGGCCGATGAGGACTTCAACGTAGAGACGGATTACCGCAATCCGCCCAACGGCGATCTCGCCGACATGTCGCGGTTGATCGAACAAGCGGCGGCGCGTAACTACGATGGCGTGATCGTGACCATCGCGGACTTCGACGTACTGAAAAGTGCGATGAACAAGGTGACCGCGAAGAAGATTCCGCTCGTCACGATCAACTCGGGCACCGAAGAGCAAAGCGCGCAGCTCGGCGCGATCATGCATATCGGCCAGCCTGAATATGTTGCGGGTCACGCGGCTGGCGAGAAGGCCAAGGCCGCAGGCATCAAGTCGTTCCTGTGCGTCAATCACCTGGCGACCAACGTGGTGTCGTTCGATCGCTGCCGTGGTTTCGCCGATGCCATCGGTGTCGACTACAAACCGTCGACGCTCGACTCGGGACAAGACCCGACTGAGATCCAGTCGAAGGTCAGCGCGTATTTGCGCAATCATCCGAACACGCAGGCCATCCTGACGCTCGGACCGACGCCCGCTTCGGCCACATTGAAAGCCGTGCAGCAGATGGGCCTGGAAAAGAAGATCTGGTTTGCGACCTTCGATTTCTCCGATGACATCGCAAAAGCCATCCAAGCCGGCACGATCCAGTTCGCGATCGATCAGCAGCCGTACTTGCAAGGCTATATCCCGGTTGCCGTGCTGGCGATCGTGAAGCATGACAAGACCACCGATCCGGTGAAGATCCGCCAGATCCTGGAAGCGAATCCGAAGTTCAAGGCTCGGCTCGCAACCTACGGACTTCAACCATCTTACGGTCCGAAGAACATCCGTTCAGGACCGGGCTTCATCACGAAGGACAACATCGACAAGGTGTTGAAGTTCGCAGGCCAATACAGGTGATTCATCGCGGACGGGGGTGCGGATCATCCTCGACCTGACTACGCCGTTCGCAGCACCAGCTTTCTCTCAACGCGCCGCCGCCTGCGTCCGTCAGGCGGCTGGCCGCGCGCTTCAAGGAGCCATCATGGGCATAGCCGGCAAGCACGTTCCTCCCCTTTCCAACGCGGCCGATTCATCCAGTGCGCCGGCCACGGCCGCGCCCGCCGATGAACGCGTCAGGCGTCAATCGTGGTTCGGCCATATCCTGAATCGTCCGGAATTCGCGGCGATCTCCGGCGCGGTGCTCGTGTTCATTGTGTTCGGCGTAAGCGCCGGAAGCTCGGGCATGTTCAACCTCGACGGCGTGATGAACTGGTCGCAAGTCGCGGCGTACCTCGGCCTGCTTGCGGTCGGCGCGTGCCTGCTGATGATCGCGGGCGAGTTCGATTTGTCGATTGGCTCGATGATCGGTTTCGCCGGCATGATGGTCGCGATTCCGTCGGTGTATTTTCACTGGCCGTTGTCGGTTGCGATCCTGTTCGCCTTCGTCTGTTCCATGTTGCTAGGCGCATTGAACGGCTATCTGGTCGTGAAGACGCGGTTGCCGTCGTTCATCGTGACGCTCGCGTTCCTGTTCATCTTGCGCGGCTTGACGCTTGCGCTCTCCATTCTCTTTGCCGACCGCACCATCATCTCCGGCGTCGGCGATCTCGCGCAGAACGACTGGCTCGCGAACACGCTGTTTCATGGCGTCGCGCTGCATGGCCTCTTTTCATGGCTCGGGCATATGGGTATCGGCAAATTGCTCGATAGCGGCGAACCGCTCGTGCCCGGTATTCCAAAGGTCATCTTGTGGTGGCTCGCGCTCGCCGCGGTCAGCGCGTTCGTGCTTGCGAAGACGCGTTTCGGCAACTGGATCCTCGCAGTCGGCGGCGATGCAAACGCAGCTAAGAACGTCGGCGTGCCCGTGCGGCGCGTGAAGATTTCATTGTTCGTGCTGACCGCGTTTTGCTCATGCTTGTTCGCCGTGCTGCAAGTTTGCGACATCGGATCCGCTGCGGCCGACCGCGGCCTGCAGAAGGAATTCGAGGCGATCATCGCGGCGGTGATCGGCGGAACGCTGCTGACCGGCGGTTATGGATCGGTGATCGGCGCGTGCTTCGGTGCGCTCATCTTCGGCGTCGTACAGATCGGCATCACGTACACGAACGTCAGCTCCGACTGGTTCCGCGTGTTCCTCGGCGTGATGCTGCTGATCGCCGTGCTGTTCAATCACTACGTGCGTCGTCGCGTTTCACAAGCTCAATGAGGGGAACGGTCATGGCTGAACAAGACACCATTCTCGCGCTCGAAAACGTCAGCAAGTTCTTCGGCCGCGTGATCGCACTCAACGGTGTGACGCTGCGTTTGAAGCGTGGCGAAGTGCACTGCCTGCTCGGCGATAACGGCGCAGGCAAATCCACTCTGATCAAGACGCTTGCCGGGGTTCATACGCCCTCCTCGGGCGAATATCTCGTCGATGGCAAACCGGTGCAATTCGGCTCGCCCAAGGAAGCGCTCGATATGGGTATCGCGACCGTGTACCAGGATCTCGCGCTCGTACCCTTGTTGTCTGTTGCGCGCAATTTCTTCATGGGCCGCGAGCCGCAGAAAAAGCTCTTCGGTTTGCTCAACGTGATGGATCTGGACCTCGCGGCGGAAACATCGACGGCACGGCTTTCCGAAATGGGGATTAATGTACGCGACGCACATCAACCCATTGGCACCATGTCCGGCGGCGAAAAGCAATGTCTCGCGATCGCGCGGGCGATCCATTTCGGCGCACGCGTGCTGATCCTCGATGAACCCACGGCCGCGCTCGGCGTGAAGCAGTCGTTCAACGTGCTGCGCCTGATCCATACGGCGCGCTCGAAAGGCATCTCCGTGATCTTCATCACGCACAACGTGCATCACGCGTACCCCATCGGCGATTCGTTCACGCTGCTCAATCGCGGCCGTTCAATGGGCACGTTCACGAAAGACACGATCACGAAGAACGAAGTCCTCGACATGATGGCGGGCGGCGCCGAGATGCAGCAAATGATGAGCGAACTCGAAGACGCCCCGGCCTGAACCCGGGCTCCTTCGCGGACTTCATCTACTCCAAGGATCGAACATGGCATTGCATTCATCAACCGGATCGCGTTTCGCCGAAGGGCGAACCCGCGACATCGTGTGTCTCGGGCGGCTCGCGGTCGATCTCTATGCGCAGCAGGTCGGCGCCAGGCTCGAGGACGTATCGAGCTTTGCGAAATATCTGGGCGGGTCGTCGGCGAATATCGCGTTTGGATGCGCCCGGCTCGGCCTCAGGTCGGCAATGCTCTCGCGCGTCGGCAACGATCACATGGGCCGCTTCCTCACCGAGACGCTGGAACGCGAGGGGTGCGACACGAGTCACGTGCGCATCGATCACGACCGGTTGACGGGACTCGTGCTGCTCGGCATTGAAGATCGCGATACGTTTCCGCTGGTGTTCTATCGCGATGATTGCGCGGACATGGCCGTCGATGAAAACGACTTCGACGAAGCGTTCATTGCGTCATCGAAAGCGCTGTTGATTACCGGCACGCACTTCTCCACCGATCAGGTCAATCGCACGAGCCGCCGCGCGCTCGATCACGCGCGCCGCAACCAGGTTCGTACGGTGCTCGATATCGACTACCGGCCGGTGCTATGGGGACTGACCGGCAAGGCCGATGGCGAGACACGCTTCGTCGCCAACGACAATGTCACCGCCCACTTGCAAGGCATCCTGCCGCTGATGGATCTCGTGATCGGCACGGAAGAGGAGTTCCGGATCGCGGGCGGCAAGGACACGCTGATCGATGCGTTGACCGCCGTTCGTTCCGTCACGGACGCAACGCTCGTCGTCAAGCGTGGGCCAATGGGCTGCTCGATCATCGAAGGCGACGTTCCGGTTTCGATAGACGATGCCCCCGTTCACGGCGGCGTCGAAGTCGAAGTGCTGAACGTGCTGGGCGCGGGCGATGCGTTCGCTGCAGGCTTTCTCGCCGGATGGCTGCGCGACGAACCCATGGACGTCTGCGCGCGTACCGGGAACGCGTGCGGCGGGCTGGTTGTATCGCGTCACGGATGCGCGCCCGCCATGCCCACGCCCGCAGAGCTCACTTACTTCCTCGATGCCGCACGCGCCGATCCTTTCCGCATGCGCCGGCCCGACCGCGATGCAACGCTTGCGCGCCTGCACCGAGTGACGCCGGCTCGCAAACAGTGGAACGAAGTGCTTGGATTTGCCTTCGATCACCGCAACCAGTTTTTCGACCTCGCGCAGCAAACAGGCGCGGACGAAACGCGCATCGCCGAGCTCAAAGGCTTGTTCGTGCAAGCCGTCGCGCAGACGGAAAAGGAGCGCGGACTGGAAGGACGCATAGGCGTGCTGATCGATGACCGCTACGGCCAGGACGCGCTGAACGCAGCAACCGGACGCGGCTGGTGGATCGGGCGTCCGGTGGAGTTGCCCGGCTCCATGCCGCTTGTTTTCGATCACGGCCGCTCGATCGGAACCACGCTTGTCGAGTGGCCGCGCGAACATGTTGCAAAGTGCCTGGTGCACTATCACCCCGACCATCCACACGATCTCCGCCTCGAACAGGAAGCCCAGATTCGCGCGCTGTACGACGCCGTCCAGGCAAGCGGCCACGAGTTGCTGCTCGAAGTGATCGTGCCGAAGAACGGGCCGCCGATTGCCGAAGATACCGCGCTGCGTTCGTTGAAGCGGCTTTACAACCTTGGCATCTATCCCGAGTGGTGGAAGCTCGAACCAATGAGCGCGAAGCAATGGGAAGCCGTCGATGCGTTGATCGCCGAGCGTGACCCCGCGTGTCGCGGCGTCGTGCTGCTGGGTTTGTCGGCGGCGGTAGATCAACTGTGCGAGGGCTTCAAACCGGCGGCTTTATCGAAGACATGCCGTGGGTTTACCGTTGGCCGCACCATCTTCCATGAGCCGAGTCACGCGTGGCTCGCCGGGACCATAGATGACGCTGAACTCGTCGCACGCGTGCGGCGCACGTTCGAAACGCTGATCGATGCATGGACCGAAGCGCGCGCCGCCCGGCACCCGAAAGCCACCGCGCAGGAGCAGGCAGCATGAACAGCACGATCCGTTTGACCACCGCGCAGGCGCTGGTCCGCTATCTCGCCGCGCTGCAGACCGAGGACGGCGAAGCGCTCTTCGGCGGCGTCTTTGCGATCTTCGGGCACGGCAACGTAGCGGGTATGGGCGAGGCCTTGTATGCGCATCGCGAGACTCTGCCCACGTTTCGCGCGCACAACGAGCAGGCGATGGCGCATGCGGCTATTGCCTATGCAAAGGCGAATTTCCGCCGGCGGATGATGGCGGTGACGACCTCCATTGGCCCGGGCGCGACGAACCTCGTGACGGCCGCAGCATTGGCGCACGTGAATCGCTTGCCCGTGCTGTTGCTGCCCGGCGATATCTTCGTGTCCCGTGCGCCCGATCCTGTCCTGCAACAAGTGGAAGACTTCGGCGACGGCAACGTATCCGCGAACGATACCTTGCGTCCTGTCTCGCGTTATTTCGATCGCATCGTGCATCCGGCGCAATTGTTGAGCGCGTTGCCTCGCGCAATCCGCGTATTGACCGACGCCGCGTTGTGCGGCCCCGTCACGCTCGCGCTGCCGCAAGACGTGCAGGCGATGGCGTACGACTATCCCGCGTCGTTCTTCGAGCCGCGTGTGATTTCGTTTCACGCGCCCTCGCCCATGGCCGATGACATCACCCGCGCGGCCACCGCATTGCGTGCTGCCAAAAGGCCTCTGCTCGTGTCGGGCGGCGGCGTGCTGTACGGCCTCGCGACCGGTGCATTGCGCTCATTCTCGGAACGTCATGGCATTCCTGTCGCCGAAACTCAGGCGGGAAAAGGTGCGCTCGAATGGGATCATCCGCTGAATCTGGGCGGTATCGGCGTGACCGGGTCGGAAGCCGCGAACCAGTTGGCAAGTGATGCCGATTGTGTTCTCGCGGTCGGCACGCGGCTGCAGGATTTCACCACGGGATCGAACACGCTGTTTGCGCAGGCACAGCTTATCGGCATCAATGCCAATGCATTCGATGCCTTGAAACAAGGTGCTTTGGCGGTTGAATCCGATGCACAGCTCGCGCTCGATGCGCTAAGCCGTGCGCTCGGCGACTGGCGTGCATCGCCGCCGTGGACCGTTCGTGCGCACGAACTCGCCGATAGCTGGCGCGCGACCGTCGATCACGTGACGAACGCGCAGCAGCTCGACAACGCGTTGCCACGTGAAGCCGATGTCATCGGCGCGGTGCAGCGTTCGAGCGTGCAATCGGCGGCGAACGACATCGTGGTCTGTGCAGCCGGAACCCTTCCCGCCGATTTGCAAAAGCTCTGGCGCACGAGCACGCCGGGCGGTTATCACGTCGAATACGGCTACTCGTGCATGGGCTACGAAGTCGCCGGCGCGCTCGGTGCGAAACTCGCGCGCCCCGAGCGCGAAGTGATCGTGATCGTAGGCGATGGCAGCTATCTCATGATGAACAGCGAGCTTGCTACATCGGTGATGCTTGGCGCCAAGATCATCGTCGTGCTGCTCGACAACCGCGGCTACGGTTGCATCAACCGGTTGCAACAAGCTTGCGGCGGCGCCCCGTTCAACAACCTGTTGGCCGACAGCCGGCAAGGTCCGGAAGGCGCGCCTGCCATCGACTTCGCCATGCACGCGCGCTCGCTCGGCGCGACCGCCGAACACGTCGCGAATATCGGCGAACTCGAAGCCGCGATGCAACGCGCGCGGGCATCGACAAAATCGTATCTGGTCAGCATCGACACCGACCCGGCGCGCCCGACTGAAGAAGGCGGCTGGTGGTGGGAAGTCGCGGTGCCCGAAGTGTCATCGCGTGAAGCGGTGCGCTCGGCGCGCGCAAACTACGAACACAAACTCACGGCGCGTTCGAAGCGCACGAAGGAATAACAGATGAGCACCTTCGATGTACGGATCGGTATCAATCCGCTTTCGTGGATGAACGACGACCTTCCCTCGCTGGGCGGCGAGACGCCGTTAAGCGTTGCGTTGACCGAAGGAAAGAAGATCGGCTATGAAGGCTTCGAGCTTGGCAACAAGTTTCCGCGTGAACCGGAAGCGTTGAAAAAGCTTTTGGCCGAGTACGATCTGGCGCTCGTCTCCGGCTGGTATTCCGGTCGCCTTGCGGAGCGCAGCGCGGAAGAAGAGATCGCAGCCGTAGGCCCGCATCTCGACCTGCTTGCGAAAAACGGCGCAACGGTGATGGTCTACGGCGAAGTGGCGGACTCGATCCAGGGTTTGCCGCGACCGCTCTATCAACGCCCGCGTTTTTTCTCAGATGACCGCTGGAACGAATACGCCAAACGCCTCAACACATTCGCCGAATACACCTTGTCCAAAGGTGTTCGTGTTGCTTACCACCATCATATGGGCGCGTACGTGGAGACGCCCGCTGACGTGGACCGCCTGATGAGCCTGACCAACGATTCCGTCGGCCTGCTGTTCGATGCAGGACATATCACGTTTGCGGGCGGCGATCCGATTGTCATGCTCGACAAACACATCGGCCGCGTTTGTCACGTACATTGCAAGGACGTGCGGCCGGAAATCATCAAGCTAGCGCGCAATCGCAACTGGAGTTTCCTCGACTCGGTCATCAACGGCGCGTTCACCGTGCCCGGCGATGGTGCCATAGATTTCCCGTCGATCATCGCGCGATTGAAACGGCACGGGTATGGCGGCTGGCTCGTGGTCGAAGCCGAACAGGACCCGGTCATAGCAACGAGCTATACGTACGCCGAGAAAGGCTACAAGACACTACGTGCGCTCGTTGATCAACAACTTCAGGAGGCAGCATGAGTCTGCTCGTCAAGGCATCGCGCGAAGGTCAGACCATCGCGCGTGTCACACCGGAAACTGCGTTATGGAAGCATGTGGGGTTCGCCGCTTATCGGCTGGAAACCGGCGATATCGTCCATGTGCATGAGGCAAAGCGCGAGGTCTGTATTGTCGTGTTGTCTGGAACGGTGAGCATTGAAGCTGGCGAACACAAGTGGGAGAAGATTGGTTCACGTGACAGCGTGTTCGAGGACACCGCGCCCTACGCCGTGTATTTGCCGCCGAAACTCGCCGCCATTGTGCGTGCGGATCGCGATGCCGAGATCGGTGTGGCGAGCGCGCCCGCTACGGGAAAATATCCGCCGCGGCTTATCGAGCCTTCGCAGATGAAACGCTCGACGCGCGGCAAAGGCGCGAATACGCGATACGTGTGCGACATTCTTCCGCAAACCGAACCCGCCGAAGGTCTGCTTGTGGTCGAGGTGAAGACGCCGGGCGGACATGCATCGAGCTATCCGCCGCACAAGCATGACAAGGACAACGTGCCGGTGGAGAGTTCGCTTGAAGAGACTTACTACCATCGGCTGAATCCGCCGCAGGGGTTTGCGTTTCAGCGCGTCTATACCGACGAGCGCGATCTCGACGAAACCATGGCCGTGGAAGATCACGACGTCGTCATGGTGCCGCGTGGTTATCATCCGGTCGTGGTGCCGTATGGTTACGACAACTATTATCTGAACGTGATGGCCGGCGACAAACGCACCTGGCACTTCAAGAACGATCCGAAGCACGAGTGGATCGCGGAGCGCGACAGCAAGGCTTCCTGATTCTTCAAACGCCGACAGAAAGCCATTCGCGCGTGATGCGCTCGTTGGCGGCGAGCGCGTCGGGGGTGTCATCGAAGACGATCTTGCCGTGTCCCATCACCGCGACGCGGGTTGCCAGTTCCTGTGCCATCGTCATGCGCTGTTCGATCAGCAGGATCGCCACACCGCGAGTTTGCAAGCTCTTCAGACAGGCTGCGACCTGTTTCACGATTTGCGGCGCGAGGCCTTCCGTGGGTTCATCGATAATGACAAGCGACGGATCGCCCATCAAGGTACGGGCGAGCGCGAGCATCTGTTGCTCGCCGCCGGAGAGCAGTCCGGCTTTCACAGTCTTGCGTTCGTGCAGTATCGGGAAAATTCGTTCGGCTTCGGCCACGCCAAAATGCGATCCACCGCGCTTCATGCCGAGCACCAAATTCTCGCGGACGCTCAATGTCGGAAATACATCGCGTTGTTCGGGTACATAACCCATGCCCATCCGCGCGATTGCGTAAGGCCGCTTCCCTATCAGCGATACCCCGCGGAAATTCGCCGCGCCCTCCGCATGCACGAGACCCATCAGCGCTTTTGCAAGCGTCGAACGTCCCGACCCGTTGCGCCCCGCGAGCACGACGACCTCGCCTTCGCCGATGCGCAAGCTCACGCCATGCAGCACATGACTTGAACCGTACCACGCGTTGAGTTCGTTGATTTCCAGCAACGCGGTCATGGTTCGTCACCGAGATATGCGGAACGAACGCCCGGGTCTGCGGCGATTTCATCGGGCGTTCCGGTCGCGATCACGCGGCCTTGCACGAGTACCGAAATACGATCGGCAAGTGCGAACACAGCTTCCATATCATGCTCGACGATCAGCAAGGTCTTGCCCTTCGTGGTCTCGCGGATCAATGAAAGGGCCTGCGCTGCTTCCAAACGGTTCATGCCCGCGGTGGGTTCGTCGAGAAGTAAGGTCGATGCATCCGATGCCAGCGCCAGGCCAAGATCGAGCGCGCGCAACGCTGCATAGCCAAGACTCGAGGCCGGCTCGCTGCTGCGCTCGGTCAAACCAATCGCTTCGATAACACGTTGAGTCTCGCGATCAATCACGTTCGATCCGAACCATCTCGCCGGCCAAGACGCGTGAGAACCAAGCACTGCACATCGAATGTTGTCCCATACGCTCAGGCCGGTGAATACGCTTGAAGTCTGGAAGCTGCGCGCGAGGCCCTTGCGTCCCAACCGGTGAGCCGGTAATCCCGTCACATCCGTGCCGTTCAGCATCACATGGCCGCTCGACGGCAATGTGCGCCCTGCGATGATATCGAACAACGTCGATTTACCCGCGCCGTTCGGACCGATCAACGCATGACGTTCGCCCTGGCGAACGGTGAGATCCACGCCTCGGAGAATTTCGGTGGCACCGAAACGCTTTGTGATTTGCCTCAGTTCGAGCGCGGTAGTCACTGTGCGTTCCGGGATTTTCTTGTGAGCAGCAACGCGACCATGGCGCTGAATAACGCGAAGCCCCAGGGACCGACACTGTGACCATCGAGGCGCAAGCCTGCGACGTGCGCGAGGCCATCGCCGTGGGTATCGAACTGAAGTGCGTAGGCGAGTTCGGTCGCAATCACAATGGCTATCAGCCAGGCAACTAAGGCACACAAACCAAGGGCGGAACGATTACGCGATCTTCCTGTCATCAAGCCCGCCAGACCCTTCGGTGCCGCGACCACGGTCCACACAAAAAACAGCCCCAGATAGGCCACCCATGCAGGGGACACGCTTGCCACAGCCACGCTGAAAAACGTGAGCAAGACGGCTCCCAGCACCGGCCCGAAAAACATCCCCGTGCCGCCAATAACGACAGCAATCAGCACGCTTGCCGAGCGCGCCAGCCCCACCCCTTCCGCCGATGCCAATTCCACGTTGATCAGCCCCAGACCGCCTGCCACGCCTGCAAAAAACGCGGCCACGATCACCATGACGAAGCGCACGCGCCGTGGATCGAAACCGATGGCCGCGGCGCGCATGGGGTTATCGCGTACAGCATTCGCCACACGTACAAACGG